>CAZMPR010000037.1:0-8588 GCA_964568265.1 uncultured Clostridiaceae bacterium
GCGGTTGTTATAAGCATATACGATTTGGTAAAATATCTTGCACTGATTTTTATGACTAACCCCATGGATACTTATGAGATCTTTCAAAAATTCTTAGGTCATGTACTTTTGTTAGTTGTCGGTATTGAGCTTGTAATAATGCTCATATCTCATACAACTTCAAGTGTCTTAGAAGTAGTCTTATATGCTATTGCGAGGAAAATGTTGATTCATAGCGAGGGAATGCTTGATATAGTTTTAGGTATAATAGCGATAGCTGCAGTTTTTGCTATAAGGAAGTTCCTATTTACGAAAGAAATAAGAATAGAGGGAAGCGGCACCGTATTCTCGGCAGGTATTTCTGTTGCTGATGCAAATACTATTACAGGTCTTTGTATACCGGAAACCTATGGTAATACAATAGGAGGAGTTATAACAAAGCTGTCGGAGGATACCAACAGAACAATTTATGAGGGTATTGATTTTCGCGTAGGAAATGCCAGAATAAAGGTTTTGGCCATGAAAGATCAATTAATAGAAAAAGTGTTAGTAGACAGTTTAGACGAATGATGGAGGTAATTTATTGTCAGTCCGTTATGAATTAATAAAAGAATGCAAACAAACAAATGCAAGATTGGGAAGGCTCCATACACCGCACGGCATAATAGATACTCCGACATTTATGCCTGTAGGAACGCAAGCTACCGTTAAAGCCATGAGCCCTGACGAACTTAAAGAAATAGGTGCTCAAATAATTTTAAGCAACACATACCATCTGTATATAAGACCCGGTCACAAGCTTATTGAAGAAGCCGGCGGGCTTCACGGATTTATGAACTGGGATAGACCCGTACTTACGGATAGCGGCGGATTCCAGGTATTCAGCTTAAACGAATTAAGAAAAATATCCGAAGAAGGCGTAGAATTCAAGTCTCATTTAGACGGGACAAAGCATTTTTTTACGCCGGAATATGTTATGGAGATAGAAGAATCTTTGGGCGCAGATATAATAATGGCCTTTGATGAATGTGCCCCATATCCATGCGAAAGGGAATATATACAAAAATCCATGGAAAGAACTGCAAGATGGTTAAAAAGGTGTAAAGATTCTCATAAAAACTATGAGAAGCAGGCGTTGTTCGGCATAGTTCAAGGCGGTGTTTTTAAAGATTTAAGAATAGAATCCGCAAAGTTAACCGTTGAAAATGATTTGCCCGGATATGCCATAGGCGGTTTAAGCGTTGGGGAACCGAAGGAAATAATGAACGAAATGATTGAATATACGGTACCTTATTTGCCTAAAGATAAGCCCAGATACCTGATGGGTGTCGGTAGCCCGGACTGTTTAATAGACGGTTCCATAAGAGGAATAGATATGTTTGATTGCGTACTTCCCACAAGAATTGCAAGAAACGGCACCGCTATGACGTCGGAAGGCAAGCTGGTGGTTAGAAACGCAAATTATTCGGAGGATTTCAGCCCTATAGACAGTGAATGTGATTGTTATGCATGCAGGAATTTTTCCAGAGCTTATATCAGACATCTTATAAAAGCCGGAGAAATTTTAGGTGCACGGCTTATAACTATACACAATCTGAGATTTCTCCAAAATGTTATGGAAAACATAAGAAAAGCAATAGCGGAAGATAATTTATTAAATTTTAGGCATGTTTTTTTTGAAAAGTATGGATATGATAGATAATATAATATAGTATAATATTAGCAAAGAAGGATTTTAGTTGTCCTTATTGAATATATAAATTTTAAAGGAGTGATAATATGCCAACATGGGCGCCAACAATATTAATGTATGCAGCTATTTTAGGAGTATTCTACCTTCTTTTGATCAGACCTCAAAGGAAAAAAGAAAAAGAAACACAGGAGATGAGAAAGAGTTTAAAAGAAGGTGACGAGGTTTTAACAATCGGTGGAATTTATGGTAGAGTTTTAAGCATTAAAGATGATATTATAACCATAGAAATAGGTGCCGATAAAGTAAAATTAAAAATAGCGCAATGGGCTGTGGGAAGGAAAATAAATTCCTAACAAAAAAAGTAACTTGATAAATTCAAGTTACTTTTTATTTTAGCGGTCAATTTCAACTTTCCCAATTATAGGGGTTGCTGCTCCTTGATAAACAATAATGGGGGTCTTGGATGTGCAGCAACTTTTCCAATTTAAGATGATGTATTATAAGGACATGCCAACTGTGTAATATCAATGGCTTCACAACTTTTATAATCCTTTTTTGTACGAATATTTATATTATGTTTTGAATAAAGTATACTAAAATATGGGAGGTGTGGGCATTGAATAGAATTGATAGAGGATTAAAAAAACAATTGGAGAAAAGTAAAAACGATAAACTTATTATAGTTTTTAAGTCTGTAGTACTCGCTTTAATAATTTCTTTGATATGTATAATAATATATGCTATTGTATTATCAATAACACCTGTTTCAGACAATACCATGTCTATAATAACACAGGTGATTTCAATGATAAGTATATTAGCGGCAGGGATTTTTTGTGGTAAGAGCATTCAGAAAAAAGGTTGGCTATATGGATTATGCGTCGGAATAATCTACATACTAATACTGATTCCCATAAGTATGTTGTTGGGTGAAACGTTGACCGTAGATAAATACTTATTTGCACGATTATTGATGGCAGCAATTGTAGGACTGATAGGCGGAATAATCGGCGTAAACATTATTTAATAGAAATTTTATATAATTGACTCACTATTTGAAAAGTAATATAATTACCAATGTGAACTTTTAAAGGGGGAATACAGATGAACTCTAAAAATACGGTTAAATTCATAGCAGTAGTTTTATTAATTGGAATTATAGCGTATATAACATCATTCGGAGTAAGTGTTGGAAAATATGAAGTATTACCGGTTAAAAAACTTATAAAATTAGGATTGGATTTACGAGGGGGAGCGGATGTGGTATTGGAAGCCCAAGGCACTGAAGACGACCCTGTTACCGATGAAAAGATGGAGAGGGCTGTAGCTACAATCAGGGAGCGAATAGACAGCCTGGGGGTTACTGAACCGGTTATCACGCGTCAGGGCAATAAAAGAATAAGAGTAGGGTTGCCCGAGATACAAGATACTCAAAGAGCTTTAGAAATTATAGGTAAGACGGCTCAATTAAAATTTATTGATGAGTCGGAAAATGTTATTATTACGGGTAATGATATAAAAGAGGCAAAAGCCGTTTATTCACCGGACCCGGTTACAAAAATGCAGATTCCCGTTGTTTCTTTGGAATTAAAATCAGAAGGTGCTAAAAAGTTTGCAACTGCCACTGCTGCAAATGTTAACAAGATTATAGCCATATTATTGGATGATAGTATTATATCGGCACCGGTGGTAAACGAGCCAATCACAGAAGGAAAATGTCAAATTTCCGGCAGAATGACAATAGAAGAAGCAGGCGATTTAGCCATGCTTATAAGGGCGGGTGCCTTACCGGTTGAATTAAAAACTTTACAAGTGACAAGTATAGGTCCGGAGCTTGGCGCTAATTCTTTTGAAAAAAGCTTGACCGCCGGCAAGATTGGTATATTATTGGTATTCTTATTCATGATTCTATATTATAGAGTGCCGGGATTTATAGCGAGCATAGCGTTGATACTTTATATATGCATTGTTTTGCTTACATTGGCAGCCTTAAAAGCTACTTTGACATTGCCCGGAATTGCGGGACTGATTTTGTCAATTGGTATGGCTGTTGATGCAAACGTTATTATATTTGAAAGAATAAAAGAAGAACTTAAAATGGGTAAGACATTAAGGGCAGCCACGGATTCAGGATTCAGGAGAGCTTTTTTAGCCATATTTGATTCGAATATAACCACATTGATTGCCGCTATCGTACTGTTTTACTTAGGAGCGGGACCCATTAAAGGATTTGCTGTCACTTTATCCGTCGGTATATTGGCAAGTATGTTTACTGCTATAGTAGTTACAAGATTCTTGATGAGAACATTTGAAGGGACAAATATACTCAAAGACAAAAAGTTTTATGGGGTATAGGAGGGAGAACTTATGAAGATATATGATATTATGAAATACAAAAAAACCTGGTTTGCCATATCCGGAATTAT
This sequence comes from uncultured Clostridiaceae bacterium, assembly GCA_964568265.1. GTDB lineage: Bacteria > Bacillota > Clostridia > Lutisporales > Lutisporaceae > JAAYKT01. Next base: position 4,099 of record CAZMPR010000037.1, read on the forward strand.
AGTCGCAATAGGCTTAATACTCTCTCTTGTTAACGGCGGTTTTAATTTGGGTATAGATTTTACCGGCGGTACTTCTTTGCAGGCAAAGATAGGTCGCAGATTTGAAGTAAAAGAAGTTAAAGACATAATTGACAAATATGATAAAGAGGCAACTATAACTTATGCAGGAAATGAAAAAGAAGAAGTTATAGTTAGGACAAAGCTTGAACTGGGCGATGATGTAAGAGGTGAGATTTTAGGAGATTTTAATAACATTTTAAACGTCAGCGCAGGAAGCATAAATTTCGAATCTATTGGTCCTGCAATAGGTTCAGAGCTTAAAAAGCAAGCTTTGTTGGCTTTGGCAATAGCGAATTTAGGAATACTTATTTATATATCCATAAGATTTGAATGGAGATTCGGTTTGGCTTCCATATTTGCATTGCTTCATGACGTCATCATAATGACTGTTTTTTACGGTGCTATGAAAATACCCGTTAACAGTTCTTTTATAGCCGCTCTATTGACAATTGTCGGTTATTCAATAAATGCGACTATAGTCATATTTGATAGAATCAGAGAAAATATGAAATTAGCCAAGAAGACTAACCCCGAGCAAATTGTTAACGAAAGCATAAGTCAGACTCTGGCAAGATCCATAAATACATCTTTAACTACATTGATAACGATAGCGACCTTATATATAATGGGTGTTCCTGCTATAAAAGAGTTTGCATTGCCGTTAATAGTTGGATTGCTAAGCGGCACCTATTCTTCCGTGTTTATTGCAAGCCCGGTATGGTTGTTCTTGAAGGGCGCAGTAAAGACAAAAACAGCACACTAAAAATAATGACAGCTACATGCTAAAATGCTTGTAGCTGTTACTTTATTTTTAATTCCATTTTTCAATCTTTAAATAATGTAATATATTAAACATAAAGAGTTTACAAAAGTTCTAAGATTTTAGCCTGAACTGCTTGAGGGTTTATAGCATTAAGCCTACGGCGAGGCTCGGTGAGTTAAAATATTTTGAAATTAAAGAAAGGTGTGAAAATAATGCAATTTATTATTGTTATTTCTATGATTTTTGCTATTTTCATTGCTATTTTTGCTTTACAAAATGCCTCGGTTATGACAATAAACTTTTTATGGTACAAGCTGAACCTTTCCCAAGCAGTTGTTATACTTGGGTCTGCTTTATTCGGAATACTGATTATGATACCTTTTGACATAGTTAAGAGAGTAAAAAACAGCATGAAAGTATCTGAATTAAACAGCCATATAAAAAAGCTGAACGAAGAACTGGAGAATTTAAAGAAAGAAAAGGATCCTCACTTAACAAACGATATAAAAAAATTAGAAGAAGAATTGAATGAAAACCGGGGGAACTAACAGTAAGAATTAATGTAGGTGATGTTTTGAAAAAATGGGTACCTTATAAAAGAAGCTATAAAGCTATAAGCTCTTTTAAAAAAGAGCTTAATATATCAGAGATTTTGGCAAGGTTACTTATTAACAGAGGTATAGATAGTATTGAAGAAGCCAAAGAATTCTTAGACCCCGATATAAGACGATTGCATGATCCCCGTGAGATGGCGGGAATGATAAAAGCCATAGCTCGTATTGAAACTGCCATAAAAGAAAAAGAAAAGATATACATATATGGAGACTATGATGTAGACGGAATTACAAGCGTGGCAATGATGTATAGTTTTATAAAAGAATTAGGCGGCAATGTTCACTATTACATACCCAATAGACTTGATGAAGGATACGGTCTCAATGAAGAATCCATAGATAAAATATTAAGTCAGAATGTGTCTTTGATAATTACAGTTGATTGCGGCATCAAATCAATTGAAGAAGTAGATATGATTAACAAAGCCGGTGCCGATATAATAATAACAGACCATCACAAATGTGGCGACAGATTGCCTGACGCATATGCAATAATAAACCCCAATCAGGAAGAATGCAATTATCCCTTTAAACATTTAGCGGGTGCCGGCGTAGTTTTTAAACTTCTAACCGTTTTGTCGGATTCTATGTCATGCAAAATGGATGCTTTAGACTTTTTGGACTTAGTAACTTTAGCCACAGTAGCCGATGTGGTTCCACTTATAGGAGAGAACAGATTAATTGTTAAAAACGGTTTGGAGGCTATTAAAAAAACCGCTAATTTAGGTTTGAGTACATTGATAAAAGTATGTAAAATCGAACCCGAGGATATGAGTGTTTATCATATTGGCTTTATCATCGCCCCAAGAATAAATGCTGCGGGAAGATTAAAAGATGCAAGTATTGTTGTAGAGCTCTTAACTACCGATGATGCTCAAAGAGCAGATGAAATAGCCAATGAACTAAACGAATTGAATATCAGCAGGCAAGATATCGAAGGTGAAATACTGGAATCTGCTCTTGAAAGAATACAAAAGGATGTAGATTTATCCAATGAGAGAATAATAGTATTGGAAAACAAGTCGTGGCATGTAGGCGTAATAGGCATAATCGCATCAAGGATTACCGAAAGGTTTAATATGCCTTCCATAATAATATCCGTTGAAGACGAAATAGGCAAAGGTTCTGCCCGAAGCGTAATCGGTTTGAATATCTTTGAAGCCATAAGTAAATGCGAAGAAATGCTGATAAGATTCGGGGGGCATGAACTGGCTGCCGGACTGACAATAGAAGAGGGCTTTATCGGCAGATTCAGAAAAAAAATAAACGAAGTTGTGAAGGATATACAAAAAGAAAAGGACTTTTACCGGGAAATCCTTGTAGACTATAAAATAGATAAAAATGATGATTTAAGAAATATACATGATGATATTATAAAGTTGGAGCCCTTCGGAGAAGGTAATGCAAAACCTGTCTTTGTGTACAGAGCATTGAAAGTTATCAGCATGAAAGCGGTAGGTAAAGAGGGTAGGCACTTATATATGAAGCTTTACAATGACCGGGAATATATTAATGCCATAGGATTTAATATGGGATTTGCTATTACCCATATTGAAGTTAATCAAAAGATTGATATAATATGTAGTGTGGAAATGAATGTTTGGAACGGTATCGAAACCATGCAATTGCATATTAAAGATTTTAAACCTTCCGGACATAAATGATTTGGGGGTAAACGATATGAATTTGGAGAAATACATAAGAGTCATCGAAGGCTTTCCCAAAGAAGGCATCAGCTTTAAGGATGTTACTACACTGACAAAAGACGGTGAGGCATTCAGGCATTCAATAAAAATCATGGCAGCCCAACTGAAAGATTTAAACGTGGATATAATAATCGGTCCCGAAGCCAGAGGATTTATATTCGGTGCAGCCATTGCATATGAATTGGGTGTGGGATTTGTTCCCGTAAGGAAACCCGGTAAATTGCCGGCTGAAACAATTAAATACGAGTATGAGCTTGAATACGGGACTGATATTTTGGAGCTTCATAAAGATGCCATAAAAAAAGGCGACAGAGTTGCTATAATTGACGATTTATTGGCTACCGGCGGTACTATACTTTCTACAATAAAAATGATAGAAAAATTAGGCGGTGAAGTGGTTCATATCGGTTTTTTAATCGAACTGGAGGATCTGAAAGGCAGACAAAGCTTCAGTAATTACAATGTCAGCTCAGTAATAAAATATGATCATTGAGCTAAAAATTTGATAGTGGTTTTTTAAATATTTGAAAAAGGCTTCAAAACTAACAAATGGAGCTTTTTTTCAATATTATATACCATAGAAATATCTAAATTAAATTGTTATGTCTAACCAGTAACCATTTAATAAATACTGTTTTACTAAAACTTATAAATTATATTATAATATAATAAATTATGTTACTATAGTAACAAGATTTTAGATTCTAACTTAGCAAAAAAGGTGGTGACATCATGCTTAAAGAATTAATAAATAAAATAAAAACATACAATCCGACCGCCGATTTTACCGTAATAGAAAAGGCCTATGAGTATGCGTTGGATGCCCATCAAGGTCAAAAAAGAATATCAGGCGAAGAATATATTTCTCATCCCACCTCGGTTGCAGAAATATTGGCGGATTTGAATATGGACAATATAACTATCGTTGCGGGAATACTGCATGATGTCATTGAGGATACAAGATTTACATTCGATGATATAAAGGAAACCTTCGGCTTTGAAATTGCCATGCTTGTAGACGGCGTAACAAAGTTAGGGAGACTGGAATATAAGACAAAGGAAGAGCAGCAAGCCGAAAGCCTTAGAAAAATGTTTATAGCAATGGCAAAGGACATACGTGTTATACTGATAAAATTAGCTGATAGACTGCACAATCTCAGAACCATGAAATGCATGACTAAAGAAAAACAAATAGAAAAAGCCACAGAGACGTTGGAAATATATGCACCCATAGCACATAGGTTGGGAATTTCTAAAATGAAATGGGAGATGGAAGACTTATCCTTAAGGCTTATTGAACCGGAAATATACAAAGATTTGGGAGAAAAAGTATCTAAAAAAAGGGAA
>CAZMPR010000037.1:8598-10375 GCA_964568265.1 uncultured Clostridiaceae bacterium
GCAGTTATTGATGAAATAAAGAAAAAAAATAATGAAGCGGGTATAGAATCTGAGATAGAAGGTCGCCCTAAAAACTTCTATAGTATTTACAAAAAAATGTATCTGCAAAATAAGGCTTTTGAACAGATATTTGATGTCACGGCGGTACGGGTAATCGTAGATTCCGTCAAAGATTGCTATGGAGTGTTGGGTATAGTTCATACACTCTGGAAGCCCATACCGGGCAGATTCAAGGATTATATTGCAATGCCGAAACCCAATATGTACCAATCAATTCACACTACTGTAATAGGTCCAGACGGTGAACCTTTCGAAGTGCAAATCAGAACCCGGGAAATGCACAGAACATCTGAATTCGGTATAGCCGCCCACTGGAAATATAAAGAGGGCAGAACATCTCAAAGCGAATTTGATGAAAAATTTAAATGGCTGAGACAAATGTTGGAGTGGCAAAATGAGGTCAAAGACACCCGTGAATTCATGGAAACATTGAAAATTGACCTGGTCATTGATGAAGTGTATGTATTTACGCCTAAAGGCGATGTTGTTGATTTACCGGTGGATTCTTCCCCCATAGATTTTGCCTATAAAATTCACAGTGCCGTTGGAAACAAATGTATCGGTGCAAAAATAAACGGCAGAATAGTTCCCATAGATTATAAGCTGCAAAACGGAGATATAGTTGAGATAATAACTTCCGCTGCCTCCAATGGACCCAGCAGAGATTGGCTTAAGATTGTAAAGAGTTCTCAGGCAAAAAACAAAATAAGACAATGGTTCAGAAGAGAGAAAAGAGAAGAAAATGTTCAAAAAGGCAAGGAAGTTTTAGATAAAGAAATAAAGAAATTAGGCTACACACAGTCCCAAATGAAAAATGAATGGTTTGAACAAATCTATAAGAAATTGGGTCTTCATACTCTGGATGACATGTATGCATCATTAGGATACGGCGGGCTCACATTAAACCAGGTTATGATGAAACTGAAAGAAGAGATAAGGAAGAGTCAAAAATTAGATTTAAAAGATGAAGACGAAGAACTGGAAAAACAATTACTAAAAGCGGGAACGCAAAAAAGAAGAAGGTTAGATACTGGGATAATAGTAAAAGGTCTGGATAATGCTTTAGTCAGATTTTCAAAATGCTGCAATCCCGTACCCGGCGATGATATATTAGGCTATATAACAAAAGGACGTGGGGTTTCCATACACAGAAAAGATTGCCCCAATGCAAAAGATTTGTTGGAAGAACCCGAAAGGCTGATAGAAGTGGAATGGAACACAAAAAGCCTTGTTTCCTATAACGCGGATTTACAGATAAGGGCGAATGACAGGCAAGGGCTTTTAGCCGAGATAACCTCGATAATAAATGAAAATAAAATAAACATCGTTTCGTTTTATTCGAAAACTTCAAAAGATAGAATTGCAAGTATCAGCTTTATACTGGAGATCAACGATGTGGAACAATTAAATAAACTGACCAAAAAGTTCAGAAGGCTTGAAGGTGTATTAGACGTATACAGAACTAAATAACGGAGGAGATAAGATTGAGAGCGGTTGTACAAAGAGTAAAAAAAAGTAACGTAACAGTGGAAGATAAACTGATAGGGAAGATTGATAAAGGACTTACGGTGCTTTTGGGAATCAGTGAAGATGATAAGCCAAGCGATATAGACTACATGGTAGACAAGATTACCAATTTGAGAATATTTGAAGACGATGAAGGGAAAATGAATTTATCCCTTTTTGATATAAAAGGAGAACTTTTAGTTGTTTCCCA
>CAZMPR010000038.1:0-6899 GCA_964568265.1 uncultured Clostridiaceae bacterium
CATTTTCCCGGCTATTTTCTTTAGTAGCAATATTTGTAGCATATTGATCCGGAGCTAAAATTTGTTCCAAAACATTACCTAATTGTATTTCACCCCATATACCGCGGGTTTTGACATTTGATAGAACCTTCTTTAAATCTCCCACCCCGGAAGCAAGGGTTTGCATTTCACCCAACCCTCTGTGCACCTGCTCCAACCTATCGCTCACTATTTTAAAAGATTCCCCCAGTCTTTTTTCCAAAGTGTCGTGAAGCTTTTCTTCCACGGTAGCCCTCATAGCTTCAAGTTTTTCACTGTTATCTTTTCTTATTTCTTTTAATTTTTCCTCTACGGTAATTCTTACGGATTCAAGCCTATTCTCATTACTTTCTGTTAAAGAGGTCATTCTTTTGTCTATGGAATCAGATTGCATCTGTTGTAATTTCGTCATTTCATTGATCCTTAAGGTAAGGGAATCGGATAGACTGTTTATAGAACCTGAGGATTCCAATCTGTTTCTTCCCATTTCCTCTCTTAATAATTGTTCTAATTTTTCCGTAGATTTTTCTATGTATTCCATCTTGTTTTCCAAGCCTGCTACTTTTCTATTTAGTTCTCCGTGTTTTTTGCTTTCACTTATTTTCCCGGTGACTATAATAATCAATGAAGCTGATACTGCTATCAAAATTACTATGTTTAATATCATACCGTAATCCATACTTTTCCTTCCTTTACATATGTGAAATAACGATAAGATCCAAGATCTTTCGCGATTGCATTGCAATTCTCTCAGGATAACTACCGTTTGGGCAATGCATAGGTGTTGCAGCTTCGGGATGACAGAGTCGTCATCCCCTACAACATGACCTATCGTTACATGCATGTAGGGTAGCTTTGGGACGACAGTGTCGTCGTCCCCTACATAGTTTCTTTCGTAGTGGGATGCCTCTGTCAACTTACCACAATTCTTGCAGCACTTCCCGATATATCCGATGTTATTTCTATTCTCGCTCTTATCCTGTCTTTCAGCTCGGGAACATGGGATATTACACCGACAAACTTGCCTGATTGCTGAAGTTCCAATAATGTTTCTATGGACTTTTCCAGTGATTCGGGATCCAAAGTACCAAAGCCTTCATCGATAAACATGGTATCAATACTTATGCCGCCGGAGGTTGACTGCACTACGTCGGATAATCCTAATGCCAAAGATAAAGAAGCTTTAAAGCTTTCTCCACCGGATATAACCTTCACATGTCTCGGTTTACCCGTATAATAATCGTATACTTCCAAATCCAGACCTTGTTGGGCTCTGCCTTTTTGCTTTTCCTGTATTCTTGATAATTCGAACCTGCCGTCAGTCATTCGCATAAGTCTGATATTTGCCGCATCTATAATATCATCAAAATAGGCTGCCAAAACATATCGTTCGAAACTCAACATCTCGGCATTATTACCTTTTGCCAGTTCTGCCAAATAACTGATTTTTCTATATTCCGAATCCTGTTTTCTTATCTCTTTACCGATAATTAATAGCTTATATTGTATTTCTATATTCTTTTTTAAACGAGCATAAACCTTCTTATTTTGTTCTTCCTCTTCTTCTTTTTGTGATTTCTTTTCTTTTATTTTGTTTTCTATTATAGATATATCAATAATCTTTAAACCTTCTATAGCTCTCAATGCCTTCTCATGCCTATCCTGAGCTGATTTTAAATTGCCGTAGAATTCTTTAACCTCTGTTTCCAACACCTCAATTTTTTCTTCTTCCATCCTCGAAGCTTTATAATCATCTCTATTTAAAAATCCCGCTTTCAAAATATCTTCATCTAATTTTCTCAATGCACCATTATATTCTTCAACAGCTTCGTTATGAGCTTTAGTCTTCTCATTAAAAGAGGTATCCGCTTCCGTAAATTTCTTCTCTGCAACCCTAAATTCTTCTTCTACTAGCTTTTTCAATTTATCCATATCAGCTAACTTTTCGGTTAAAGTGCTGATTACATTTTCCATAGCTTCAATTGTCGCAATTCCCTCCGGTAAATCCTTAACCAGATTTCCCGTCAACTCCTTTAAATTATCAACTTCGGCATTAAATCTTATTGAGTCATCATTCAACTTTTGATAATTTTCTTCTTCTTTCAACAATTCTTCTTTTAACTCTTTAAGAAGCCTTCTTTTGCTTTCCTCTGATTCCATTTGTTCTTTCAGATTACTTACGGTTTCCTTCAAGGCTTTTATTTCCTTATCCAAAGCATCTGTTTTATCCGATATATAGTAAGCGATATTTTCTTTATCAAGCTCGGGTATATCTTTGCAGTCATGCTGCAATTCCAATCTGTAGTTTTCCAGCACAGATATTTGTGATTCTTCTTTTGCCTTTAATTCCGATAGTTTGTTTAGAATAGTTTTTCTTTCTTCATCTGTCTTTTCATATTGAACCTTTTGTTTCTCCAGTTCATCTTCCGTAGGGGTTCCTTCAACTATTTCTGCCGGTAAGGGATGTTCCAAACCGCCGCAAACGGGGCAGGGCATACCTATTTTCAGCTCCTTCGCTAAAAGCCCTGCCTGCCCTTTTAGAAACAGTTCATTCATATTTTCATATTTATTCTTAGTTTGCCAGTACTTATCCTCTATTTTGTCAAACTTTCCTTTTTCATCTATATACTCTGCAATTATAGTTTTCAGTGTTTCAAGTCCTATGCTAAACCTATCAAGTTTCAATTGAATCTCTATAGATTTATCCAATCGGGACTTATTATTAACATATTCTACTGCAGCTTTTTGTGCTTTTTCCAACTCCTCTTGGCTTTTTACTTCATCTCCTTTCAGAGTTTCAATCCTTGTCTTTGATTTATTTCTTTTCTCCGTTGCTTTCTTTAATTGTTTTTCCGTTTCATCCAAATCAGCGAGCTTTTTCGCATATTCCGTAACTTTAGCTCTGCCTTTTTTATATATTGTCAAATCCTCGGAAAGCTTTTTGTATTCCGGTTCCTTATTTTTCTCCGATTCAAGTTTTTCTTTTGCCTTTGAAATCCCTTCATTTGCATCCTTTAATTTGCTTTTAGCCTCTTCAAGCTGTTTTTCTTTTGCTTTCATAAAATTATATTGTTGTTTGCAGTAGTCTTCCGTCTTTCTTATGGTTAAAGCTTTTCTACCTTTTTGTATAAGACTTTCTTTATACTTATTCGCTTCAATATTGTTTTCAAAAGCTACTTTATTTTCCTTTGCTTCTGCTTCTTCGCTGAAACGTCTGTTTATCTCCACTCCTTCAAGCAGTTCCTTGTTCAGCCCGTCCAATTCCTTGGAAAGTTTTTTTATTGTTTTTGCGTTATTCGATTCTGTCCGCCCATCATTTTCAACAAAATCGCCTAATGCTTCCGCGACCCCGTTTATATTGATATATTCCGCATTGAGCAAAGCCTTCAGATTTTCTTCCGTGCCCGGATCTATACTTTTAATATAAATATTTTGCTTTTGTTCCAATGAAGTAAGCCCATTTTTTAAATCCTTGGATTTATTATCCAAGCTATCCTGTATAGCACGGAATTGATAGGTACCGAATATTTTTCTAAAAATGGCCTCTCTATTTTTACTGTCCGCCAATAAGAATTCTCTGAATTCTCCCTGGGGTATCATGACGATTTGGCGAAACTGATTGTAATTCATGCCTAATAATGAAACGACAGCTTCGTTTACCCTTTCTATTCCCGTTATTAAGGTACCCCCGGGAATCTTAAGCTCTGCTTCCGGCTTTTGTTCCGTATATCCTTCGCCAACTTTTACAGGCCTCATTTGTTTAGGCACTCTTTTTATATAATAATTCTCGCCCCTCAACAAAAATTCTAGCTCCACATAGGTCAGCCTGTCCCCCTTATTGAAATCGCTTTTGAAACTTTCTCCATCCCTATCCGTACCGGATGCCATGCCGTATAGGGCATAGCATATCCCGTCAAATACAGTGGTCTTGCCGGAGCCTGTTTTTCCGGTTATAACAAAAATACTGTTATCCAAAAAAAGATCAAAGTCGATGACTTCTATATCTCCATAAGGTCCGAAAGCGGACATGGTGAGCTTAACCGGCTTCATAGAAATCATCGCCTTTCTTCTCTATATCTTCTATTATACTGCTCATAACTTCGGTATCATAATCTTCCAAATCATCATCCGTTATACTCTTATAAAACTCCTTAAAAAGCTGCAGTTTTGACTTGTCCCTATACCCATGGGCAGCGGCAGTTTTTATGCCGCTTGTATCCTTTATCCGTTCCTTAACCATTATCTGTAAAACATTGGGGTATACGGATTTTAACTTGCCCATAGGATCAAGAAGCTCTCCTTTATCCGTAAGCATTATCCTGTAGAAATGTTCCAATTCAATATTTTTATATGTTGCCGGATTAAGCAATTCATTTAAATCGCCTTCCAAATCCCGCATATCTCTTTTGGGTTTTAACTCTTTTTGCTCCATATTGAAATATCCGTTTTCGTCCATATTGATTATGGTTACAGATTTTTTATGCTCTACTTCGGAAAAAGAATATTTCAACAAAGAGCCTGAATAATATGCCTTGCCATTCCCCGCCTGTTGCGGTCTGTGAAGATGTCCTAATGCCGTATAATTAAAATCCCTGAAGTTTTCTATCTCCACGTAATCCGCCCCTCCTATGGATAAGGGTCTTTCGGAATCGGAAAAGGCTAATTCGGAAATTCCTCTGGCATAGCCATGGGTAATCAATATATTCCTTTCACTTTTATCGAAATTACCGTTCAGTCTTTCTATTATCGCTTTTATAGCCTGGTTATGAGTTCTTATATTTACGTCCTTATACTCGTTTCTTACAATGGCAGGATCTGTATATGGTAGCATATAAAAGTTAACTCTACCGTAATCGTCATTTATTGTTATCTTGCTGATATCTTTTTTAAAATTTCCTTCTATAAATAGATCCTTAGACCTTAATATGCCGCTGCCAAAACTTAATCTTTCCGGGCTGTCATGGTTACCGGAAATTATTAAAACCGGTATACCGAAATCTAGTATAATCTGCCCTAAAGTTCTGTCTAAGAGTTCCACGGCCTCAGTAGGTGCCACAGATCTATCAAATATATCTCCTGCAATTATTACTGCATGGGGTTCTTCATCTTTTACAAGATTCACAAACTGTTTCAATATATATTCCTGTTCGCTTATCATGGAATACTCGTTGACAATTTTTCCGATATGCCAATCGGCTGTGTGAATTATTTTCATTTACCCCACCCCCTATAATATACATTTTATCATAAAGGGTGTTTAAACTGAATAAATCATCTGATATTCTTCAATGCTTCAAGAAAATCCTCCACATCTTCACTATATACATAGCCCATGGTCCCTACTCTGAATACGTCGTCCGCAATGGGTGGAAGGCCACCGTTAATAACTATGCCCTGCTCCTTCAAACCTGCAACGATTTGTTTGGCTTTACCCGGTGCATAAACAGCCGTCAGGGTTCTGGAAGCGCGATTTTCATCTTTTGGAAAAATATCATAACCCAATTCCCTTATGCCTTTAATAATCGCTTTTGTATTATCCTCATGCCTCTTATACACATTGTCCAAACCTTCTTCAAAAATCATCTTTAAAGCCTCATCCACGGCGAATACATTGTAAACTGCAGGTGTGTTTGGTGTTTGATTAACGTTTTGGAATGTTTTCATTTTATCCATATCAAAATAAAACTTGGGTATATCCGAAGTTTTTGTCCTCTCCCATGCCTTATCGTTTAATGAAAGAAATGAAAGTCCCGAGGGAACCATTAATGCTTTTTGTGAGCTGGACAGTAGCACATCAATATGCCATTCATCCATCTTCATCCTCAAACCACCGGCTCCGCTGACTGAATCCGAAATAAGCAAAGCATCGGTGTCTTTTAAGGCTTCTCCAAATGCCTCCAGGTCATTAAAAACACCTGTAGAGCTTTCGTTATGTATAACAAAAACTCCCTTTGTCGCTGCTGTTACATTTTCCATAACTCTCTGTACATCGGCAGCCTCACCCAATTCAAACATAACCTTTTTTACTTTTAATTTATATGCCTTTGCCATTGCTGCAAATTGTGCGCTGAAAGTACCAAGCACCGGTACTACTACCTCATCCCCGAAGGAAAAACAGTTTTGAATTACCGCTTCCATTGCCCCCGTTCCCGATGAAGTAAAAATATAAACTTCATTTTTTGTTCCAAACACTTTCTTGAGTCCTTCTGTCACCCTGCCGTGCATTTCACAGTATTCAGCTGACCTGTGGGATATTGAAGGCTTGTTCATTGCTCTTAATATCCGATTAGGTACGGCTGTGGGACCTACCATCATCACTACTTCTTTTTTCATTCTTAAGACCCCTTTCTTTACCCCTGGTAAATATATATTTACCCTTGTTATAAATATGCTATTACTTTTTTTTATAATTGTCAATAAATCCATTGTAATTTATATAAATCAAAATAGTAATTCCTCCAACTATCCGCTTACCTTTGCTCCCAAGTTGTCATAGGGCCTGCGGCTGAAGAATCTTAATGCGCCAATATAAAGACTCTACACTTCGTTCAGAGTGACAATCATAGCATGATATCAATGAAAGGGGCGGATGACTCTATTCGCCCTACTCCTTTCCACTTTCCGCTTTATGCTTTTCGCTTTACGCTTTCCAACTATCCGCTTTATTCTTTAAACACATTCGGCTCTATTATATTACGGCCATCATCGGGATGTTTTAATTGATGCAATGCAGGGCCTTCAACTATCTTACCGTTGTATTTAAAACGAGAACCGTGGCAGGGGCAATCCCAGGTTTTTTCCGCATCATTCCACTGTAATTCGCACCCCATATGGGTACAGGTTATATCCAATAAATAAAGCTTGCCTTGTTCATCTTTATA
>CAZMPR010000038.1:6999-10278 GCA_964568265.1 uncultured Clostridiaceae bacterium
GGATGCATTCTCGCGAAATAAAAACCCTTCCCGTCATAAAAAGGATAGTGAGATGCTATTATAATATTATCTGCAATTATTTTTATTCCTACGTTAGTTAAAACCTCACATTTTACCCCTTCTTTTATATCCATTGCCCTGATGCCCTCAAAAATATGTCCTCCGCTGCTTATTATGTTCTCAGCTACAGCCAAAGCAAACTTCCTCGGATGAAATTGGGCCTGACCCGTGAAGCGCATCGCCGCTGCAACCTTATAGGGCAACGGAATCTGCTCCAAATATTCCACTTTGATGCCCGCGATTGCGGCAGCCTTTGATTCATTAAAAATATTATCAATATGACTTTCGTCACGTGTATAGACATATGCATCTTTCCATTCAAAATCGCAGTCAATATTTTCTCGAGCTATAATATCAGACACGGTTTTTATTGCAGCCTCGTTTGCATCAGCATATTGTTTGACTAATTCGTCACCCATGGACTTTTTTATTCTGTCATAAATAAGGCTGTGTTGCGAGGTAACCTTGGCTGTGGTATGTCCAGTAGTGCCCTTCGCTATTTTGCCCGCCTCAATTAGAGCTACCTTTACACCTTCATTTTTTAAAGAATATGCAGCCATTATTCCTGCAAGGCCTCCGCCTATTATCGCCGCATCAACAGTTATATCTTTTTCCGGCACCGGGTAATCTGTATCCTGGGTCGATGCAATCCAATATGGTATAGTGTATTCGCCCATATTGTTCCCTCCTAAAATTTTTATTTACCTTTTAGGTTTTGCAGCACGGATATTATTATTCATCGCTAGGATTTATCACCAGTAGATGAATAAAACCGGTACAAAAAATAGTTTGATTTCGGCAGGGACATATACTATAATTATTACAAGCTTGTTGCAAACTTAAGACAATCCTTTAACATTTGATATTGTTTTTAATATCATGTAATAGGGGGTAAGTTATTTGAAAAGATTTCTATTTTTCCTTACGGTTTTTATCTTGGCCTTCAGCCTTTTTGTAAATGCCGATTTTGGAGACAGAGTTCTGAAAAAAGGTATGAGCGGCTATGATGTTAATGTGCTGCAAAGCCATTTAAGTCAACTGGGCTATTTCAATGAAACAGATTTAACAAATTATTTTGGCCCGGTTACTGAAGAAGCCGTAAAGAAATTCCAGGAAGAATATGATGAACTGGAAGTCGACGGTATTGTCGGTAAGTCAACTTCAAAGTACATAATTGCAAAGATAACTCAAATCAATTTGATAAAAGAAAAGGAAAGAAAAGAAAAAGAAGCGGCTGCTGCTGCGCAGCGCGATCTTAAAGAATTAGGATACTATAACGGAGAAATCACATCAGTAATAGACGAGGCAACTATCAAAGCTATAAAGGCATTTCAAGAAAAAGAAGGATTTGAAGTAACAGGCGAATTAGATAAAGAAACACAAGATAAGTTAAACGAGTTGTTCCCTAAAAAAGTAGAAGAAGAAAAAGGCGGAATAACGGGACGTGCTTTAATAGATTTTACAAGAAAATATTTAGGCACTCCTTATGTATACGGTGCGGCTTCGGGAAAAGCTTTTGATTGCTCAGGATTCAGCACCTTTGTAATGAAAAACTTCGGAATAAAATTGGACAGAAGAGCATCAGAGCAAGCAAGAAAAGGAACTCCGGTAAAAAAAGCGGATTTGATAGTAGGTGACTTGGTGTTCTTTTCTCAGACAGGCAAAAAGGTAGATCACGTGGGCATTTATATAGGAGACGGTAAGTTCATACATGCCAGTTCCTATAAAAGAGGAGTAGTGATTGACAGTTTTGGCAAATATACAGGAGTATATATGGGTGCAAGAAGATATCTTGATATAAAGGAAACTGAATAGTTTGAGGGGGATGAAGAGAGTAGCGGTTTTTCGTTACTCTTTTTTTTTCAGCAAATGCAACAACCTGCGGTTATTTTTTGCTAAAATAGGACAATAATGTTACTATAAACAAGGGATATTTTACTCCTCATATATTAAAACAGGAGGTAAAAATGATTAAAAACAATAAATATGACTATTACACTAATCTGTGGTTTACGGAGGATGAGAAAAACAATTTAAGACTGAATTACAGAATTAAAAAGATAATTTTCGAAGATTATTCACCTTTCCAACATGTCGTAATAGCGGATTCTTATGATTTCGGAAAAATGCTAATATTAGACGATGCAATACAGACAACCGTTACCGATGGTTTTATATATAACGAAATGATTACACATATTCCTATCTGCTCCCACCCCGAACCTAAAAAAGTCCTTATCATTGGTGGAGGGGATTGCGGTGCTGCCGGAGAGGCTTCCAAGTATCCTAATATTGAAAGAATTGATATGGTGGAAATTGATGAAATGGTGGTAAAAGTCTCGAAAGAATACTTAAAAGAGATTTCCGGTAATGCTGATGATAAAAGGATTAATTTCATATTTACCGACGGTGTGACGTTTATAAAAGAATGCAAAGAGCAATATGATATTATAATAATAGATTCCTCCGATCCCATCGGTCCGGCTGTGGAGCTTTTTTCCCGTAGTTTTTATGAAGAAGTATACGGAATTCTGAAAGATGACGGAATATTTGTATGCCAAAGTGAATCTCCTGTTTTCTATGCAGATATCATGAAAAAAATATTTACTACATTGAATGACCTCTACAGCGACGTAAGGTTATATACCGCAACTATCCCCACCTATCCCGGGGGATTGTGGAGTTTTACAATGGCTTCTAAAAAAAGTTTTGAAACTAAACCCGAAAGGCTTAATGGGAAAAACAGATATGTAAATAAAGGTGTTTTGTCCGGTTGTTTCTCCTTGCCGGAGTTTGTGAAAAGAATTCTTGAATGTAAATATCAATAATTAAAAACTACGAACTACAACAATATTCAACTAACTAAAAAGTCTACATTATAGACTATCATTCCTCTGTTTATTTGCTCAAAAACATTCACATTATACACTAAAAATACAATAAAAATATCTTAAAATGATATGTTGACTTTAAATGGCATATCTGTTAACATTTTATTTGTAGGATATGTCGAATTTTGTACTATACTGAGAGGAGGGATATAATGAAGTCAACCGGAATAGTAAGAAAAGTAGATGAGCTAGGCAGGATTGTTATACCTAAAGAATTAAGAAATATACTTAACATCGCAGAGAAAGACTCCCTTGAAATATATGTTGATGGTGAGCACATTATTCTTAAAAAGTACGAGCCTGCATGTATTTTCTGCGGGAACGCAAA
>CAZMPR010000039.1:0-8136 GCA_964568265.1 uncultured Clostridiaceae bacterium
GAAGCATATCATAATTACATTTGTTGCAATATTTGTATTCATTCTTTTTCAAACAGTTGCAGTATATGGAGCAACAGATAGCGACGCTTACAAAGATGGTTACAGCAACGGATTGTGGGAAGGCGGAGATGCCGCTTATGACGATTTGGAAGATGTTAAACCGAAAAATTTCCGAAAAGCTTTGCCGAAAGATGATGAAATAATATCAAGATTTGATTTGGATAAGGAGAGTACGGCCTATAAAAGGGATTTTATCAGGGGATATAAAGCGGGTTTTGAAGTAGGATATAATAATACATATGATAATCCCAGGATTGAGATCACCCCCACTAATTATGATGAGATTGTAGGCTATGAGTTGGGAAAAGCGTCCGGATTGAGTGACTTTTATAACGGGAAGAAAAATAAATGGGCTGAGGCAGTACCGTCTACGACAAAGCTTATAGAATTATTCGGATTAAAAAATGAAGCAAGTGCTTACAAGAATGAATTTATTCTTAATTTTAAAAAGGAATTCCAAAAAGGTTATGAAACTGCTTATAAGAATGCAAAATTTGAACCCATGGCAAATGCTTTATTGCGGGGGGAAGAAGACGGAGAAAAAATTGGCGGTTTATTGGGCAAGAATTATGGGAGAAAAGACTTCTATGACAAAGTAAACATTGACTGGAAAAGAAACTTGCCTTCGGATGATGATATAAAGAAAACTTTTTCATTGCATAATGAAGTACCGGATTATGTTAAAAGTTTTATTGCCTCATTTAAGACGGCATTCCAAAAAGAATATAATGATGCTTACAGAGACGCAAATGTGGAATACAACAGCACATTATTTGATCAGGGTTATGATAACGGAAAGAACCTGGGTAACATAAAAGGCGCTTCAAATGCCAACATTGATTATTTGATGGGTAAGCCTAATAACGTGGAGAGATACACTTTTAGCGAACAAAATCTTATCAAAGAGTATAAGCTCCATAATGAGAATAAAAGATATCGTGACGGATTTATTGCAGGATTTAAAGAGGGTTTCTCCATCGGTTATATAGAAATGTATCAGTCCGCTTCCGTTGGCTCTTTTGAAGAAAAGATTATCGAGGAGATAGTTCCGTTGAGCGGCGGCGAAGTGGTATCCGGTGACGGGAAGTTAAAGGTAGTTTTGGATAGCGGCACTTTCTACAATGATGTTATAGTGTCATTGGACAAATATATGCAGACTACGGATACAGTTGATTTACCCAATATTGATGTTTACACAAAAAGTTCCGATATGTATCTTTTGAAAGTAAATAATCCGTATAATAAGTACGATAATGATAAGCAGATCAATCTAAGCTTTGAATTCTACGGCGGTATTAACGGCGGAATATACAGATATCATTACGGTGCATGGCGCTATCTGCCCTCTAAAGTTACCGAAAACTCAATTTCCGCTTATATAAGCCCGAAACTGGCTCAGGAGAATTCGATTTACGGCGTATTTATTTATGATAATGCCGTTAATCCTTTAGATATAAGAGGACATTGGGCTAAAGATGAAATAGTAACGGCATTAAGACGAGGTTATTCCGGGTTATATAATGATAGTACCTTTAGGCCCGATGCGGAATTAACAAAAGTTCAGATGCTAATGTATTTAAGCCTTGCAAATAAGTGGAAGGCCGATGTTACCGATGAAGAATTGAGTTTTGTAGAGAACCTGAGGGATTATAACGAAATAAAGGATATTAAAGAGTTAGCGGCATTTGGCATTAAAAATGGATTTTTGAGTATTTCAAAAGATAATCGTTTTAATCCGAAGGATGGTATCAGCTACAAGGAACTGGAAAATATTTTAAAGAAAGTAAAGAACGATAAAAACTTTACATGGAAATGGGTTTCGGATAAAATGGCGACTATCAAGGATAAACGTTGCAGCAGCTTAGACTCTATGAATAATAAAGTGACGAGAGCCGAATTTGTCTATGCTTTAAATTTTTTGTCCGAATAACATTCGTTCTATAGTAAAAATGTAATGTAATACCGAAAATAATTTTGAACCGGTAATATGGTAATAATATGCCGGTTTTTTATTGTAATTTTTTCAGCAAAATATTACAAATTTAGATAAAATAAAAGGGATATTTTATTTTATAGTGAATATATAAAAAGATGTTATTTATGTGACAATTAATTACAAAAGATAAAAGCCGCATTAATCGGTTTGGGGTATTGCTGAAATGAAAAGGCTTAATTCTTCGGGCTTTACTTTAATTGAAGTATTGTTTTCTATTGCAATTTTAGGGATCATAAATCTGGCTTTAACTTCTATGATTTCAACCATAATAAATGCTTATAAAGAATCTAAAGTGCAGTTCGAAGCAACATTATTAGCACAAAGCTATTATGAAAAAATAAAAGCATTACCCTTTGAAGATTTTGGCGAAGCTGTCATTGAAAAGGGCAACTTAACTGTAGTAAGCAGTATTGAAGAGGCAGACAAATATAATGGCTGTTTATATAAGGTTACTGTAGAAGTTTTCAAAGATGATAAATCTCTGGAAAAAATCGAAGGATTTAAATTAATTAATATTTTGGAGCTGCAAATTGAAGACAGTTCGTAATAGAAAAGGTGCAATTCTATTATTTATATTAATTATTCATGCAGTTCTGATTCTTACGACTACAGTTTTGTTATCTACCGTTACCAAGGATTTTAAAATGAAGAAAATACACAGTAAGGTAAAAAAGGCTTTATATCATGCCGAATCCGGATTGGATGAGGCCTATGCAATAACACATGGTTTTTTATCTGATGCTATAATTTATTTATCAGAATGTGAAGAAGAACAGGGGAACATAAATATAAAGAAAGAGTTTATTGATATAATTGAAGGGAAGGCCAAATGTAACGAAAAAAAAGTAAGTTTAGTATCAGTACTGCAAAACAAAAACAACTATATTATGAATGAAGCAAATAACCTTACGATTACAGCAAGCCTTGTAATAAAAGGCAGCAGTTATATATTAAACCTCAAGTCTACTTATAAGATTGACAAGATTGTAAGGAGTGTCTCTACGGAATATGTAATTAATATACCCGATAATGAAATAAGACTTTATGAATTAGAGGCAGGAAGCCTAATTCAAAAGAGAAATTGGATAATTATTGAAAGGCCCTTATGATGATTTTCAAAAATAAAAAATATATCCGGGGTTATACCGTTGTTGAGCTTTTAATTGCAATTACATTGATGGGTAGTATGCTAACTCTTATTATTTCTTCGTTTATAAGTAAGATAAATATATGCGGCACCTTGGATAGAAGTATAGAGTTGCAGCAACAGGGTTTTTATATGCTATCATTTATTGAAAATAAAATTTTGGAATCAGAAGGAATTTATGTTTTGGAAGATGAGAAGAAGAAGGATAAGCTTTACACTAATGAATCTACAAAAATTTATAGAATTGCAATTAAGAATAATTTTAATGATTTAAATCCGAATGATACAAGACAAATAGGCTACGTTTTTAATCTTTCCAAGAAAACAGAATATGGTTATAAACTGTTATACAAGAACGGAATATCGGGAACCGGTTCTGTAGAAATAGGCGATTATATTGAATCAATTGAGGTTGAACCTGTGCCTTCAGAAACAAATTTTATAGATGCTAACGGAATAGTTATAAGAATTAATCTTATACTTGAAAACTGCAGGTTTTCGGCTGAAAATACTTTCTGTTTCAGAAATAACTCAGGGAGATTTTAGATGTTAAGGAAAAAGAATGAAGGATTGACGGTTATTGAATTGATTGTTGTAGTAGGATTTTTGGGATTATTATTCTCAATAGTTATACCTAAAATAGATAAGAGTCCCTATTATATATTGGCAGACGCAAGAACCATAAGAAATGACTTAAGGGAGATAAAGTATATGGCGATGACGGAAGGGGATGCCAATCTCAGAATTGTCTTTGATAAGTATTCATATAGCATCAGAGAGGGTTCCAAAATTAAAGAAAAAGTGTATTTAAATCCGGGTTTTAAAATAAATAACAATTTTAACAATAATACAGTCAGTTTTGCGTATAGCGGTTCGCCGTCAAACGGAGGAGGCACTGTCACTGTTTTTGACGAAGTCTCTAAAAAATATTGTGAAATAACCGTGGTTCCCGATACGGGCAGAATACTTATGAAAAATACAATTTGTCAAGGATATAAAGGGAAATAAGCAGGAGAAATATTGAATAATTATTGATAAATAGAGAATTATATGCCTGTTCATACTGTTTTCATTATGTTAATATATAGTAAGAGTTTTACAAAAGGAGGCTAACTTTTGGTAAAGAGAATTGAAAGAATCAGAAGGATGATGGACTTTATAAATGCCGACGGCCTAATTGTTTATTCTTCCTGGAACAGGAGATACTTAAGCGGTTTTACCGGCTCCACGGGTTATGTTATAATCAGCAAGGACAGAATGGGTTTTGTAACGGATTTCAGATATACAAAGCAAGCGGGGCTTGAGTGCAAGGGCTTTGAAATAATAGAGAATAAGAACCCCGTTGAAGATTATTTAGCAGACGTGATTAAAAAGTATAATATAAAGAAATTGGCTTATGAAGATTCCTATATGACGGTTAATTTCTACAACAAATTAATGAATAGATTAAATGATGTAGAATTAGTACCATTGGAAGATACTGAAGGCAATATCAGAATAATAAAAGATAAAGAAGAGTTAGAATATATAGAAAAGGCGGCAAGTATAGCAGATAAAGCTTTTGAACATATTTTAGCCTATATTAAGCCCGGTATAACGGAAAAGGATATTGCACTGGAATTGGAATTCTTTATGAAGAAAAACGGCGCTTCGAAACTATCTTTTGATTCCATAGTCGCTTCCGGGTGGAGGTCATCGTTGCCCCACGGTATGGCTACGGATAAAATAATTAATTCCGGTGATTTATTGACCTTGGACTATGGTTGTGTATATAATGGATATTGTTCGGATATGACAAGAACAATAGTAGTAGGTAAAGCTGATGAGAAGCAAAGGGAAATATATAATGTGGTGCTTAAAGCGCAGACGGAGGCTTTATTACATATTAAGGCTGGAGTCTTGGGCAAAGAAGTAGATAAAGTAGCCCGTGATATTATAAAGGATGCAGGTTATGGAGACTATTTTGGTCACGGTTTAGGCCATGGTGTGGGCCTGGCAGTCCATGAAGAGCCCAGGTTATCCCAATTAGGGGAAACACCTTTGGAAGTGAATATGGTAGTGACAGATGAGCCCGGAATTTATATTCCTGAATTTGGCGGAGTGCGCATTGAAGATTTAGTTGTGGTAGGGCACGACGGATCTATTGTTTTAAGCAAATCTGCAAAAGAATTAATAGAATTATAATTGTGATAAGGAGGACAATTATATGCTGTCGGCAAGTGAATTCAGAAAAGGTTATACTTTTGAAATGGAAGGTCAAATATATGTAATAGTGGATTTTCAACATGTTAAGCCGGGTAAAGGCGCTGCTTTTGTTAGAACAAAAATAAGAAACATTATCAGCGGGTCTGTTATTGAGAAATCTTTTAACCCGTCGGATAAGTTTCCCAAAGCTCACATAGAAAGAAAAGTAATGCAGTATCTATATGATGACGGTGAACTGTACTACTTTATGGACAATGAATCCTATGAGCAGATACCGCTGAATAAGTCTCAGGTAGAAGAGGCTATCATGTATCTGAAGCCCAATGATACAGCAATCATTAAATTCTATAAAGGTGAGGCCTTCTCTGTAGAGGCGGAGAACTTTGTAGAATTAGAGGTAACTCATACCGAACCCGGAGTAAAAGGGGATACGGCAACAGGTGCTACGAAGCCTGCAACATTAGAAACCGGAGTGGTGATTAACGTACCGTTATTTGTTAATACCGGTGACAGAATCAGAGTTGATACCAGGTCAGGGGAGTATATGGAAAGGCTTTAGTGGAATAATAATAAAAGTAAAAAGAAGGAGATGAATAAAGTGGAATTTCTTTATGAGAAAGTTGCATACTTAAGAGGCTTGGTTGATGGTTTAGGAATTGAGGAAGATTCTAAAGAAGGAAAGGTTATAGTGAATATTGTTGATGTTTTGGAAGACTTTGCCGATGCAATAAATGAACTCAGTCAATATCAGGAAGAATTAGATGAATACGTTGAGGCTATTGACGAAGATTTATCCGATGTGGAAGACGAAATATTTGAAGATGACGAATATGATTACGACGATGATGATTTTGATGACTACGATTATGTGGAAGTTGAATGTCCTCATTGTAAAGAATATGTTTATTTAGACGAAGATCTTTTAGACAGCGGTAAAGAAGTAAAATGTCCCAATTGTCATGAGGTGATTGAAACTCTTCATGAATGCTGCCACAGCGGATGCAGCTGCGAGGAAGAATAAGATTAAATATTAAACTGACTCTCAAGTATAAATTGCTTGAGAGTTTTTTTTATGCGCGTTATTTTACGGACATGTTTGTCATATTATTACTAAGTAAAAAATATATATACTAAAGGAGAGGACAAACATGAACGCAATGAAATTTAAGGATGAATTATTTAATTTCATGCCCCCTTCTGTTAAAGGCATCATGAGTTCTGTTTCAAAAGATATTTTAAGTTCAGTTGAGGAAGTCAGGATGAGATTGGGTAAGCCTCTAATGATATGCGGTGACGGCTATGATTCTTATGTTGATTTGAACGGCATGCTGGTGAAAAGTATTAGTTCAGCTTATATCGTTACAAAAAACGATATAAACAAGGCAACTGAGGTTATTCAAGGGTTTTCCGTATATTCCTATAGGGAGGAGCTAAAAAATGGATATATAACAATACCAGGAGGACATAGGATAGGCATAGCCGGAAGGACGATTATGGAAGACGGTAATATAAGAACAATAAGGGACATAAGCTTTATTAATTATCGGGTGGCCAGAGCCGTATTGGAGGTTGCGTCTAAAGTCATCAGATATATTATCGATGATACCGGGCTTATGTACAATACTTTGATAGTTTCACCGCCTCAATGCGGCAAAACCACATTACTCAGGGATATAGTAAGACAGTTGAGCAACGGCATTGACAAAGAAGGAATAAAAGGAAGAAAAATAGGCTTGGTGGATGAACGGTCGGAAATAGCCGCGTGTTTTATGGGGGAGCCTAAAAATGATGTGGGGCCCAGAACGGATGTATTGGACGCCTGCCCAAAAGCCAAAGGCATTATCATTATGATAAGGTCCATGTCACCGGAAGTGATAGCAACAGACGAGATAGGCAGACCGGAAGATGCGGATGCACTGCTTGATGCTGTTAATGCCGGAGTAAGGGTTATAGCTACAATGCATGGTAAGGGTATTGAGGATTTATACAAGAAAATAGAGCTTAAGAAAATACATAAAAATCTGTTTGAGAGAATTATTATTTTAGGCAGAAGCCAAGGTGTAGGGACGGTAGAAGGTATCTATGATGATAAAAGGAACGAATTGTTATTAAACGGAGTGGTTAGAAAATGATAATGAAGCTTTTAGGCGGACTTATGATTATATCTTCAAGCGGCCTTATCGGAATTCTTTTATCAAATAAATATAGTATGAGGCCTAAAATTTTGAAAAAGTTCAGATTTTCCATGCAGCTTTTAGAGACGGAAATTATCTACGGCAATACCCCGTTACCTTATGCTCTTCACAATATAAGCGTAAAGAGTGAAAGGCCCTGGGACATATTTTTATCTGAAGTATCTGAAAACATACTGAAAAGAAGGTTTTTTTCCATGGAAGAGGCATGGAATGATGCAATAGCCGGACATTTGGATTTACCGTATTTAAATAAAGCGGATATAGGATTGATAAGGAGCATAGGCAAGGTGATCGGCAAGTCAGATACGGAGGACCAGAAAAAGCATTTCAACTTGTTATATGCGGAGTTGTCTCATCATGAGGATGCGGCGGAGAACGATAAAAGAAAAAATGAACGTATGTATAGAAGCCTGGGTTTTTTATTGGGCATAGCAATTTATATAGTATTGATTTAAGGGGGTTTGTTTATGGATGTCAATTTGATTTTTAAAATTGCCGCTGTGGGTATAGTTATTGCAGTTTTGAATAATGTT
>CAZMPR010000039.1:8146-10029 GCA_964568265.1 uncultured Clostridiaceae bacterium
GAGACGAGATGGCTATGATGACTACTTTAACCGGTCTTGTTGTTGTGCTTATGATGGTTATTGGCCTCATAAGCCAATTGTTTGATACTGTCAGGACAATGTTTCAGTTATAGGTGATTCCATGGATATATTTCAAATTGTCGCTGTAGGAATAGTCGCGTCAGTAATTGCAATGGTTGTAAAAGAATACAAGCCTGAGCTTGCCATACAAATAAGCATCGTTACTGGATTAATCATTTTTATTGCGGTGCTTAATAAACTTAATCTTGTTTTGACTGTTTTGAAATTTTATTCCGTTAAAGCTGAGATAGATATATTGTATTTTACAATCATTTTAAAGGTTATATCCATAGCTTATATAACGGAATTCGGCGCCCAAATCTGCAAGGACTCGGGAGAGGTATCCATTGGTAATAAGATTGAATTTGCAGGGAAGGTAATGATTATGGTTCTGGCGGTTCCCATTTACGCCGCCCTTTTCGATATCATTATTAAAATAATGCCTTAAGGATGAAAGAAATTGAAGAGAATAATTTTTGTTTTATTAATAATTGTTTTTAGTATTGGGATAGTACACTGTGACGGTTTGGGGGCATTGTTGGATGAACAGATGGAATTAATTGAAATTGAACAAATGCAGGATATTGCCGACAGAATAAGTGGGGAGAGCGATAATGTTTTACCCAGGCTCAGTATAAAAGATGTAATCAAATCTTCATTTGGCAAGGGCACTTCTTTTAGTACTAAAGAACTATTAAAAAACATCAGTCGGTTTGCTGCGGCGGAGCTAATGGTAAGCATCACTTTGCTGGGTAAAATAATTATTCTGTCGGTTTTTTGCGCGGTGTTTCAGAATCTTCACAGCGGCTTTCAAAGCGAATCTGTGGGAAGGATAGCCTATAGTATTTGCTATATAATGATAATTATTTTGGCTATGCAAAGTTTCAGTGTGGTAAGCAAGACCTGTATAGATACCATAAATCTAATTGTTACTTCCATGCAATCACTGCTTCCAATTTTAATTACTTTGCTGCTGTCTATAGGCGGTATAACATCATCTGCTCTGCTGCAGCCCATAGTTTTTACTTCTTTAACTGTTATTGTTACTTTTATTAAAAATGTGGTTATCCCCATGGTTATTTTTTCATCTATATTGTCAATTATAAGTAATATATCGGAAAAAATCCGTATTTCAAAATTGGCGGATTTGATTAGGGGGATAGCAATAGCGTTGCTTGGAATTATACTTACAGTATTTACAGGTGTGGTAACGATTCAGGGAATAGCAACATCCAGTGTTGACGGGGTTATGGCTAAAACGGCAAAGTTTACAGTGGACAACTTCATTCCTATTATAGGTGACTTTTTATCCGAGGCACTGGACACTATTATAGGATGCACTCTACTTATTAAAAACGGTGTAAGCATAGTAGGTTTGCTAATGCTTATCTTTATAATGATTTTGCCTATCATAAAGATTTTGGCCGTCTTTTTATCTTATAAGCTGGGTGCGGCTTTAATACAGCCCATAATTGATGACGGGCTGGTACAGAGTCTAAACGATATAAGCAATTCGGTTTTTGTTTTATTATGCTGCATGGCTTCTGTGGGAGTTTTATTTTTTATAGCAATAACAATAATAATGGGCATAGGCAATATGACTCTTATGATTAAGTAGGTGATTGGCATGGTTGAGATTTTAAAAATATGGGTGATGAATATAGTTGTTGTCATATTTTTTTTATTGATTTCCGATATCTTGCTGCCTGACGGTAATGTTAAACAATATATAAAAGTAATCATAGGGCTCTTAGTTATATTAATCATTATTAAGCCTTTACTGGGCATAAAAAGCATCAGCTCCAATTTTGAGGACATATACA
>CAZMPR010000040.1:0-9884 GCA_964568265.1 uncultured Clostridiaceae bacterium
ATGTGCAGAAGACCTAAAAAACCGCATCTGAATCCGAAACCTAGGGCAATAGACACTTCCGGCTCGAATAGCAAAGCAGCATCATTGAGCTGCAGTTTTTCCAGTGCATCTCTCAAATCGTTATAATCTGCCCCATCGGCAGGGTATATTCCGCAATAAACCATGGGAGTAACCTTCCTGTATCCGGGCAAAGCAAAATCGCAAGGTTTTTTGGCATCTGTAACAGTATCACCGACATGAACATCCCTTACATTCTTAATACTGGCCGTTATATAGCCTACATCTCCCGCGGAAAGCTCTTGTCCCGGATAAAAACCCGGTCTTAATGTACCTACTTCCACTACCTCGTATTGTGCCCCGCTAGACATCATCTTTATTATCATACCCGGCCTAATAAAGCCGTCGTAAACTCTTATATATGCAATAACGCCTTTATAACTATCGTAAAGAGAATCAAATATCAAAGCCTTAAGGGGTTTTTCTTTATCACCTTTTGGAGCGGGAATATATTCTATTATCCCTTCCAAAACCTGCTCGATTCCCGTACCTTCTTTTGCGGATATCAAAGCCGCATTCTCCGCATCTAATCCTATTACATCTTCTATTTCTTTTTTTACAAACACGGGATCCGCACTGGGTAAATCAATCTTGTTTATAACAGGATACAATTCCAAATCATTATCCAACGCTAAATACACATTAGCCAAGGTCTGTGCCTCTATACCTTGAGTAGCATCTACCACCACAATGGCTCCTTCACAAGCAGCCAAACTTCTCGAGACTTCATATGTAAAGTCAACATGACCGGGAGTGTCAATGAGATTAAAAATATATGTCTGCCCGTCTTTTGCTTTGTACTCCAATCTAACAGAAGTTAGCTTTATTGTTATACCCCGTTCTTTTTCCAAATCCATATTATCCAATATCTGAGATTGCATATCCCTTTGAGCCACTACGCCGGTTTTTTCTATCATTCTATCGGCAAGAGTGGATTTACCGTGATCGATATGCGCAATTATACAGAAGTTCCTTGTATATTTTTGTCTGTCATTTGGCATAATGATTTCCCCCGTTATATATTTTAAAATGTTGCATATCAAATTATAGCATATACATCTTTAACATAAAAGGAGTAAAAAGCAAAAGCATTCCCCATCCTCAATGCAAAGCGGATATGCTTTTAGAAAGTTTAAAATATATATTTTTGAGGGTCTGTATAAAGGGACTTATATATAATTCAACTGTTTTTCCCGCTAAATCAAGTCGAATTATCCCATCCTTTTCTACCTTAACATAAATCGCATACTTATTATCGCTCTTTTGAAGCATTTTTGAAGTCGCAGTATCAGTTATATAAATCATGCAAATAAAAAAAATAAGGCATATAAGTACAATTGCTGCTCTTTTTCTTTTTTCTTTAAAGTGCTCTTTCTTCAGTCTTTTTTCTTCAATCCTATTCAAAGTTTTCACTCCTGTAAATCCTTCAATACCTCCCCTATCACATTTGCCATTAATTCGCCCGTGTAGGTAGCCTCATCAATAGTATTTAACATACAACCGATTTCTATAAGTATAGAATAATCACTTACATACAGATTATACTTGCTTCTTGTTTTCTTATCTGTTTTTAAATATAGCCCGGGATATAGTTTATCCATTTTTTTCTTAATATATGCCGCGTACTTTTCCAATTCATTATAATTGGGATTAGCACTGCTTATTACTAACATGACTCGTGCTGCATTTTTGCCTTTTATTGTTGCTGTATATTCGCTCTTCTTCGCTTTTCTATGTTCATTATTTGTGACAGTGAATGCATCCCTATGTATATCAAAAAAAACTTTCAAAGAATTGTTTTTTGATGTTTGCTGCTTGATCGTGGCTAATGAATTTATATAAGAATAGGCGTAAGAATCCTTATCATGATATGTTTTATCATGAATAACCTTATAATTATGCTTATCCTGCAGATTTTTTGTCATGATATTACCAACGGCAATAACATTGTATTTTTCATTCAATGTATGATAGTTTCCTTCGGTACAGGGTGTATAACTTTCCGTTGCATGGCTGTGATAAATTAAAATTTCAGGGTTTTTCTTGGTAAGCGCTAATTTTTTTGGTGCCATTATGTTCTGTGCAAATTCATTTTCTTTTTTATCAACTTGAACAACACTTGCTTCCATATCTTTTTGTGTCCCTTCAAAAGTATATTCATCCTCTTCACTAAAAAATATTTCTCCTTCCGGCACATCGGAATAGCTTTCAATTTCACGCAAGCTTTTTTCGGTAATCTTCGAATCAATTCCATACATATTATCTTTGAGCTGTGAAAATCCAAAAAAACTGAATTGCATATAGTTCAATGGATTGAATTTTGGTTTTGAAACACTGTCGTTGTGAATCAAATCCGAACTGGCAACGTATACACCTTTATCGTTTAAACTGTATGACTTTAATCCCGGCATTGAGTTTTTCAAAATGGCTAAATAAGCATATTCCGTAGAGAATTTATAAAAGTTAAAAAAGAAAACCCATAGAATTATTATAGGCAGTAAAAATGCCATAAGAAGCAAAAAGCTGTTCTTTCTATATCTTATCGTGTTCAAACACCTCTACCCCTTCATCATAATGATAAGAATAAAGCACATATTTATAGGGTTTTTTAAATATGTGCTTTTTTTAAAAGACAGTAATAAAATGCTAAAGCTTTATACTATATCTTTTCTTTTATATGCTATTTTTTTTCACAATATGCTTATTAAATCAATTTAATTAAGAAACCTCCCTGTATCATCCATCTCTATTCCCTCATGCAGTGTTATATTCAATCCATCTGCAATCACATCTGAAATATCTTCTACTATACTGTCTATCTCTTTTGGGGTAACCATCATGTTTTTGACCTGCTCGGTAAAAACTTCGTTTATCAACGCATATCTTTCATCTGTATTGAAATTATTAAGCATTTCGAAAAAGGCGTTATCGTCTTTTCCTTCTTTTAAAAGGCTGTTTATTATCATATCAATGGTATCGTTGGCCATTGTCGCTGCATCTACAACAGTAGGCACTCCTATAGCCACAACATCAACGCCGATTGTATTCTTGTTCAATTCTTTTCTGTTGTTGCCTACACCGGAACCCGGATTAATGCCGGTATCGGATATTTGTATTGTTGAATTTACCCTTTCCATTCTCCTTGACGCCAAGGCATCTATGGCTATTACTAAATCGGGTTTTATCCTGTTAACAATACCCAATATAATTTCACTTGTTTCTATGCCCGTAATGCCTAACACACCTGGGGATATGGCCGAGACAGGCCTTACGCTCTCATCTATTTGCTCGGGTATATATTCTGTCATATGCCGTGTCACAAGCACTTTCTCCGTTACTTTAGGACCTAACGCATCAGGTGTTACGTTCCAATTACCCAAGCCGACTATCAAAATAGATGAATTTTCTTTTAAATTTGTAATCCTCATTAACTCTTTTGCTATAGTTCTACTTGTTTCTTCCATTAGATCAATGTCATTGTTTTTAAGGTTTGGTACTTCTATTGTTATGTAATTACCTATGGGTTTTCCTAAAATTCTTGAACCGGATTCTTCGGTTATTTGTACTCTTGTTATGCGTATCTGATTATTTCCTTCAATGTCTGTTTGCACTCCCGGTATGCTTTTCATACCTTCCTCTTCGCGTATTTCTTTGGCTTCCAAGGCTAAATCCGTTCTTATACTTGCCAAGTCATTCCCTCCTGTTTCGATATATTTTCAGTAAAGTTAGATGCAAAAATTAGAGGTATATGTTAAAGTAAAAATGTACTATTTAGTTAGTTTAGCCTTATTTACCCGTATTATTCCTGTTAAACGCGCAACAGTGAAAATAACTTAGCTTATAAATTGTTTGTGAGGAGAATAAATTTGGCACAATATCATAGAATAAAAGACACAGAATCATAATTGTTATATAACAGTGCTCTTGGAATAACTACAAAACTTTTATTTTTCTATTGAATTAATATTAAATTTAATATATACTTTAGATAAGTACCCTATACTGGTGTATGGTATAATTATATGAGGTGATTAAATGAAAATAACAATTTCTGAAAAAGCAAGAGAACAGCTTAAGGAAAGTGAAGCTAAGAATCTAAGGATATTTTTAAAAGGTTACGGTTGAGCAGGCCCATCTTTTGGATTGGCTCAGGCTGAGCCCGAAGAAGGAGACAAAATGTTTCCCGTCGACGATTATAATATTGCAATAGAAGAAGATGTCTCCGATTTAGTAAGCGGTTTTGAAATAGATTACTATAAAGGAGTTTTTCAGAAAGGTTATGTAGTATATGCCAATGGCAACCGCAGCAGCTGCTAAATAGATTAACCTATTAAATCTCTATAAAAGCAAGAGTAAAATTTCTCTTGCTTTTATCATTCTATAAATAAAAGCTGTTACAGGCTTTACTCTTTATTAAAATCAACCAGATTAATTTCCTCTTCCAAAAATCTGGCCATAGCATATATTGCATCTGATAGCCTGTTAACATACTTTACAAGCAAAGGGTTTATTTCCTCTTCTTTATGAAGAGTTATAATTCTTCTTTCCGCTCTTCTGCATACAGTTCTTGAGACGTGAAGTGCGGCACTTGCCTTGCTGCTACCCGGTATAATAAACTTTGGTGTGGAGTCTGACTTGCTTATATAGCAATCAATGAGCTTTTCTAGCTCTATTACATCTTTTTCTTCAATTTTGTTAATAAACTTGTTTTGGTCTATTGTTGCAAGCTCTCCTGCTACATTAAAAAGTTCTCTCTGTATCATATTAAGATTATTTAAAACTTCCTGATCATCGATAAAGTTCTTTGCGAACCCGATAAAACAATTCAATTCATCAATTGTTCCATAACACTCCACCCTGATACTATCTTTAAAAACCCTTGTATTATCATAAAGACTTGTTTGGCCTTTATCGCCACCTTTAGTATAGATTTTCATTCAACCCACCTCTTCTTATTACATTTTTGCCCGCTTCTTACTCAAAACATATTAAAATACAATTTTATTTGCTAAAGTCAGTCTGCTTAGATATTATTTCTTTCAGCTTTTCTTCTATTTCATCAAATCTAATTTCTGTCTCCAAACCGTCAGCCATTTTTTTTACTTTGAACTTCTTTTCCTTCAATTCGTTTTCCCCGATTATGATTACAAAAGGTATATCGGATTTATTTGCATAATCCAATGCTTTTTTCAGCCTTTTGCCTGTCATTTCCATATCTACATTATATCCTAAACCCCGAAGCTTTGTAGCTAAAACAAAACTATCTTTTTCCGTGCCCATGGGAATTATATATATTTCCGCGGGAGCAGCATTTTCCGCCTCACCTTTCATTTTTAGAGCTTCATATATTACATCCAAGCCAAAAGACATACCTACTGCCGGATATTCTATTTCCGTCTCCAAAAAACCACCGATTATTTTATCGTAACGACCACCTCCGCCCAGGCTAGATGTTATACTGCCATCTTCCAAGAACACTTCCCAAATTGTTCCCGTATAAATTTCTAATCCTCGGGCTAAGAAAGGAGAAAACCTCACATACTTATCTAATTGGGCTATCTCAATATATGAATTCAATTCATTTAACTCTTCTATACCTTCTTTTATTGAGTTGCTCATTGGATTTTCAGATAAATACATAAGCAACTCTTTTGGTTCCATCTCAATGAAGCTAAATAATTTTTGACTTGATTCTTTATTGATACCTTTTTCTTCTAACTCTCCAAGTACACCTTTTTTACCGATCTTTTCGTATTTATCTATACTTAATATTACTGAGCTTGCTTTATCAATATCAATTTCCGAATACTCTACCAAACCGGATAACAGCTTTCTATTATTATATGTGATGTAAACCGACAATCCAAACTTTTTAAATACTTCTACAGTCATTGCAAAATATTCCGCCTCAGCTAACATAGAACTGACACCCACAACATCCACATCACATTGAGTAAATTCTCTATTTCTTCCTGTCTTTACAGGTCCGTCTCTATAAACTTTTCCGATTTCATAACGCTTAAAAGGCATTCTCATTTCAGGATTTAAACCTACTACTTTTGAAAATGGTACTGTTAAATCATATCTTAATCCAAGCTTTCTGTTACCTTGATCATATAGCTTATATACTTCTTTTAATATTTCCGCCCCACCTGCATATTTAGACGCTAAAAGTTCAAAATGACAAAGCGTTGGTGTTTCTAACGGTTGGTATCCATACTTCTCAAACACATCCTCCAGTTTTCTTAAAATATCCTGTCTCACTTTTTGCTGTTGAGGTAAATAATCTAAGGTACCTCTCGGATTCTTCAGTTCAATCATTTCGTTCTCCTCCCATTTCATTATTATGTTGATACCTTTACACATTTTTATTATTTCTTATTATAATCTTCTGTAAGCATTTACTTATAAATAAAATAAAAACGCCATATAAGCTATTTATAAATGCCTATATGGCTAAAACTGATTCATCACTACATAGGCACAAGCTACTCCGGCGCTTGCCCTATGAAAAATCATGGTAACAAGCGCTATATGTGGTGATGATGGATTTCATTTTTAAAAGTAACAAACATTAGTAAAACCCTCCGTGCTTAGGCTTTAAATAATATTACCATTTTATCAAATTGATTTCAATGATAAAAACTTATTTTTTGAATATTTCTATTAACCTTTGATATAACCATAGATTTAATATAGATTTTAATACTTGCTATTATTTTTAAGTGTGGATTCAATGGTGTGTGTATTTTTAAGCAATTTAAACAAATTCACTTAATTAACCCATTAGCACCCGAAAAGCAGACTTTGTAATTAATAATAATTATCTTTTAACAATTAAAATCATTTATCGTATTGAACCGAGTCCATCTTTCCTTTATAATAAAATTGTATTTACAAATTAGATGAGGTGATTTAATGAACATTAAAGGAACAAAGACTGAAAAGAATCTATGGGCAGCATTTGCGGGAGAGTCACAGGCTCGAAACAAGTATAACTATTTTGCATCTAAAGCAAAAAAAGAAGGTTATGAACAAATATCGGCAATATTCCAGGAAACCGCAGATAATGAAAAGGAACATGCTAAAGTATGGTTTAAATTATTGGATGGTATAGGCGATACAATGGAAAACCTGAAAGAAGCCGCTGAAGGCGAAAACTACGAATGGACATCCATGTATAAAGAGTTTGCGGAGGAAGCCAAAGAAGAAGGTTTTACACAAATAGCAAAACTTTTTGAAATGGTTGCTGTTATAGAAAAAAGGCATGAAGAAAGATATCTTGCGCTTCTTAAAAATATAGAAGACGGTATGGTATTTAAAAAAGACGGTAAAGTATATTGGAAATGCAGGAACTGTGGGCATATACATGAAGGTATCAAAGCACCTGAAATTTGCCCCGTTTGTGATCATCCGAAATCATTCTTTGAAGTTAGTTGTGAAAACTGGTAAAAGGTGGCTTAAGCCACCTTTTTTATTCCGATGCATAATTATCAAAATATCCTTGTATTAAAACTATAGGGGTACCCTTATCGCCGCTTCCGCTTACCAAATCACATAAACTACCTAATAAATCCGTTAGCTGTCTTGGTGTAGTGCCGACTGATTTTGACTTATCACTTATTTTAGGCTTTTTTTCTTTTAACATTTTCATTACCTCGCCGGCGGCAACTTCACTTCCCAAGCCTTTAAACTCATTATCGGCAATGTATTTTAACTTTATCTCATCAGGCATACCTTCAAGACCCTTTGTATATCCCGGTGATATAACAGGGTCAGCTAACTCCCATATTTTACCCTGAGGGTCCTTAAATGCTCCGTCCCCGTATATCATTACTTCTATCAGCTTACCCGTACTTTCTTTTATCAGCTTTTGTACTTCATTAACAAATTTGCTGCAATCACGGGGAAAAAGCTTAATTGTTTCATCAGTTGCTTTGTTGGAGCCAAGCAACCCAAAATCCGGATTATATCCACTGCCTTCTATAGATTCATTTAAAATATCATCCAAACCAAATACCTTTTTTGCGCCTAATTTTTTTAAAATCCTTTTTGTTCTATGTCTATCATGAATATTTGCTACTAATATATCTTGGGAATAATCTAAAGCAGCTTTCGGATCGTTGGAAAGAAAAATCTCAATGTTCTTATTTACAGCAACATTTTTGTAAAGCTCCACATAATCTATTCCCGTAAACGGGTGCAGGAATTCCCTACCAAATAATTCACGGTATTTGGGCTCACTGATGGTTTCAGTATATTGGTTTATTCCCATTTCATCCATTTTATCTTTGTCCATAAGATGATTACCCATTTCGTCGGAAGGGTAACTTAAAATCAAATAAATATGTTTACCGGTTAAAGAAATAGCTTTTAATATTGAGTAAAACCTATTTCTGCTTAATATAGGAAATAGAACAGCTATATCTCCGTCAAATTTATTTTTAATAGCAGCAGATATTTGACTGATTGTTGCGTAATTGCCTTGTGCTCTTGCAAGGAGCGATTCCGTTATTCCCAAGACATCCCTGTCCCTTAAACAGTAGTTTTCTGCTTCCATTGATTTAAGGATGGATGATACTACAATATTTACTAAATCATCTCCTTGCTTTATAATCGGCGTCCTAATACCGCGGGCAATTACTCCTACCGTTCTTTCCATTATAATTCCCCCTACTTGTTACTAACTTTATATATACCGGGCTAATCTAAAACCAAATCAGAGCTTGAATATCTTCATTCTATAAAACGTATTTTTCGATTGCTTGTGCTACTCCGTCATCCAGATAATCACCGGTAATATAATCGGCTTTTTCTTTTACACTTTCTGATGCATTCTCTACGGCTACTCCCAAACCGGCATACTCTATCATGCTGATATCATTTTCATTATCGCCTATAGCTATTACATCTTCTTTATCAATACCATATAAATCACATAGTATCCTTATTGCATTTCCCTTACTTATACCCTTATTCATAACTTCCATATTTCCCTTTAAAGATTGACTGATATTAGCCAATCCGGTAGCATTTAGGCTGTTTCTTACATACCTTAATGCATCCTCGCTATTATCAACAACAACAGCCTTGACAATCTCGTTGTTTCCGTTTTCAACTACTCTTTCCAACCTATCGACGACTCTTATATTTATTTTATCCTCATCTTCCAGATTTTCATTCCACTTACTATATCTTGTGGATACATTTATTATTTTTTCTGTAAAAACTGTATTATCGGAGAATAGGTGGCAGAACAATCCTACTTCCCTACACAGCTGTATCATTTTTACAGCAACCTCAGGGGATAGGATACTTTTAAATACCGTTTTATTTGTATACCCTTCTCTTATAATAGCACCATTACTTGCTATAATCGGGGTGTTTATATTTAACAATCTACCGTAAAACTTTGCCGATACATATATTCGTCCTGTTGCCACCACTATATGCACGCCTTTATCCATAGCATTTTTCAGGGCTTTTTTATTTCTTTCCGAGACTTCTTTTTCTTTATTTAGAAGAGTATAGTCCATATCCGTTACAATCATCTTATATTTATTCTGACTCAACACGTATCTCCCCCTGCAAAACATATTAAGAAAACAACCGTTCCTACAAGCATTATTATACCAAAGTATCAAAATTATTTCATTAATCCTCTTTATACTGTTCTTTTAAACAAAAAATAATAACCTTTATTGTATTTAGGTTAATTGCTGAAAAAAGTATTCAAATAATTTGGTGCGCGAGAGGGGAGTTGAACCCCTAAAACTACGAACCTGAATCGTATACGTATGCCAATTCCGTCACTCGCGCTAACGAAA
>CAZMPR010000041.1:0-9834 GCA_964568265.1 uncultured Clostridiaceae bacterium
GCAATGTCCCGGTTTTGTGCATATATCACACTCTTTTTTCATTTCGCATCCATTACCGCCGTAGGTTTTAGCTTTGCGGGCTAACTCCGTTCTTGCCATAATTACAAAACATTTTGCCGTTTCAAAATGGGAGTTCCCCCTTATATTAAAAGCAGCAATTCTTGCCGCTAATTCGTTCATATCCATTTTTACCGTTTTTGACTTTTCCGGGTCATAAACATTAAACATCATTTAAAACTTCTCCCTGCTTAAGATTGTATC
The DNA here is from genome assembly GCA_964568265.1 of uncultured Clostridiaceae bacterium. Taxonomy (GTDB): domain Bacteria; phylum Bacillota; class Clostridia; order Lutisporales; family Lutisporaceae; genus JAAYKT01. The sequence goes on from CAZMPR010000041.1 coordinate 262, forward strand.
GGGGTTTAGGTGCTACGTCTCTATATTTTCCCTTGCTGCTTAATCCGCCGATACCGTCCAATCCTGATAAGGTCTCCGCGGAAATATCTTTTGCCGTTACAATCTTGTCTATGGCTGTTAGCGCTATAAAATTACATACCCTTACAGGGTCCAACGCATGGATAAGTATCCTGGCCGGTGAACTTGCAAAGTTTGCCCCGGCCGCAAGTATTCCTTCATAATGAGATTGGCAGGCTCCTGCAATAATAATCAAATCATCCAAAGAGGTTTCATATTTTCTTGCTTCACTAACCGATTTAATGAAATGTTTCGAATTATAATAATTCCCGATATCTTCATAGTTCCCGGACTTTTTCAAAAAGCCGTCATGCCCGGTTATCACTAAAATATCGGGATGAATTTCATTAAGAACTTTTTGAATTATTTTGGATTGTTTTTTCAAACCCGTAGGCTTCTATGCCGGCTTTTTCATATTCTTCAAGGCAAAGTTTTAAATATTCCCTATCCCCGTCAATGTGTACGACCTTGCCAGGCTTCATAATACTGTTTATTTCTCTTTTAAAGAATTTAGGGCTTTTTTTTTCATTCCGCTTTTTATTTTTTAAATAATGCCTCATCTTGACTTCAAATGTTTCTGTGTTTTCCCTCATCTCATCTTTCGTAACCGGGGCTAAATCCGACTCCGGAGAATCCGCCTGCAGCCTAACATTGATGCCTTTTAAATATGCGACCCTTTCCCCCTCACCGTTTTCTTTTATATTGCAAACTTTAAAAATAACATCGTTATTATAGGATTTTCTGCTTACTAAATCACCCTTATTAAACTTCATCATAACACCGCCCAAATACATCTCAAGATTATATACTATATTGTATGTGCTCCCGCGATATTGGGTGCATAGGTTTCTTTAGGATAAACTTATCCACAGTATATCAACCGGTATTCGCTCTTTTTGAACATGTTATTAACAATTTGCGCACAAGACTCTTGTCTCATAATATTTAAAATTACTTGCAAGGCCTCTGTTAGCTTGTATTTATAGATTGTGGATAACTTCGCTTTATACAAAAAAATAAAGGGCGGCTATGCAACTGCCCTCAATACTTGAATAATTGATTTGATTAATGATTAAGGAATAATTATGATAATGAAAGGTTTTCTATTCAGGATATATATCTGAAAATTCTATCTTTATAGTCTCGTAATTCTTCTCGTTTGCACAATTACATTTTTCATCTTCACATGAAATCATATTACCGTCAACATGTAAGGTAACAGTGAACTCCGTGCCGTGGTTTTCCTCACTTTCTACCTTAATATCGCCACCGTGCAGTTCCACCAGGGACTTAACCAAAGAAAGACCAATACCGCTTCCTCCGAAACCGCTGCCGACTTGTTTGAATCTATCAAATATAGTGGATAATTGATTTTGAGGAATACCAATGCCCGTATCCCTAACTATTATTTTCACCGAATCGTTTTCCGATTCAATATTTACACTGATACATCCGCCCGGTTCGGTGAATTTTATAGAATTCGCAAGCAGATTTAGCACAATCCTCTCTATCTGGTCTCTATCACAGCAAATTATTTTTTCTTCCACGTCGGTATCAAAAACTAAAGATAAACCTTTACTTTCTATATATTCCGCTACCGATAATGTGATATCTTCTACTGTTTTTACAATGTTGCATTTTTTTGGTCTTATTTTAAAGAATCCGGCATCAATCTTTGATAAATCAATAAGATTATTGATAAGCCTTAATAACCTGTAGCAATTTTGACGCATTATTTTAATATGCTTATTAATATTACACTGCCCGCAATCCTGATATTTATATAATGTAAAAAGCTGCAAAGTCCCCATAATTACATTAAGCGGAGTCCTCAGTTCGTGAGATATATTGGCTAAAAATTCGTTCTTTATTTTATCTGCATCTCTCGCCTCTTCCAATTGAATCAAGTTTTTTAATGCTTCTTCTTTTAGAGCCTCGTTTATAAGTCTCAGCTCTTCTTCCACTTTCTTTCGTTCCGTAATATCAACCATATAATTAAAAACGCATTTTTTTGAATCTTCGTTTAGTCTCACTAAAAATGCGTCTTTATAGAACCATTTAGTCTCTCCACTTTTTGTTTGAACTCTTTTCTCTATGTTATAACTTGGTCGCAGACCAACAAACAACTCATTGTATAAAGTTTTTTCTTTTTCGATATCCCTATTATAAGTGAGGCTCCAAATGTTTTTATTTAAAAGCTCTTTCTCTTTATATCCCAACAATGTGAGCAACTTTTCGGAAACTCCAATAAATCTTCCGCCCTCGGCTGTATATGCCACCATAATATCTGAAATACTTTCTATATTATTTCTGAAATTATCACGTTCTTTAAACCCATTATAATATTCTTCATAATCAGGTTCTGCATTTTTAAACATAATAACTACCCTTCCTCTTTCGTTTGAGTTTCATGTTTATACATTACTGTAAAATTATAGAATCCTTGTATTATTCTACACCACATCTTAAAAATCCTCTATTTACTTATCGCAAGTTATTACATTTTTTTACAAAGAAATTATGAAGGGTCTAAAATAGGTCTTTGATAGCCGGAAGAAAGGACCTGGGGCGATGAAATCAGCCCCAGGTATTACAGGTTTTATAACTTTATTTCAGTTTTATTGATAGCTTGTTCCGATTTGTCTTTTTGAAATATCACATATACAACAGGGATTATGACCAGAGTCAATAGGGTGGACACCATAAGCCCGCTCATTAAAGATACCGCCATAGGCACCATAAGGCTGCTGCCTCCCATTGCCAATGGAATAAGTCCGATAACTGTAGTTATCGTAGTGAGCATTATAGGTCTGAATCTTTTTTCAACGGCATCCATGCAGGATTCCGTAATGCACTTTCCATTTTTTCTTTCTTCATTTATAAAATCAATCAAAAGTATCGCATTATTGACAACTATGCCCGCCAGACTCACTATTCCCAAAAGAGCTGTAAAGGATAGCGGCTGCCCGAATATGGCAATTCCGTATACGGAGCCGATTATCGACAGTGGTATGGTAACAAGGATTATAAGAGGCTGCATAAAGGATCCGAATTGAAACAACAAAATCAGATACACAGCCAAAACGGCAAATATGGCCGAAATACCTAAGTCACCGAAATACTCCAATATCTTTTCTCTTTCTCCATCAAACACGATTTCTACATTTCCCAAATCAGCATCTTTTAACTTATTTTCCAGCTTCCAAGTAATATCCACCGGATTGTATCCTGATTTTACATCGCTGTATATTGTTACTGTCATTTCTCTATTATATTTTGTCAATGAGGGATATTCATGATCCAACTCCACTTTCCCAAAAGATTTCAGTAAAACTTTTTGCTCGGAAATATTGGACTTAATCATAAAATTTTCTAAATCTTCTTTCCCGTTTATTTTTCCTTTTACATTGATTTTATACTCGTTATTTCGTTGTCTAAGCTTTGATGCATCTCTCCCCATAAGGGCTATATTTATTTCGTTTTGAATATCATAGGCAGTCAGCCCATAGAATGCGGCTACTTTTGAATCTGGATTTACATTATATTGATATATTTTATCGCTGTGATCATCCTCTATATTTATGGTTCCCGGGATTTCCCGCAAGTAAGCTTTTATGGTTTCCGCCGATTCCACAAGACTGTCCATATCATCGCCGGCTGCTCTGATCCTTATGGGCGCTCCAGTAGGTTCGGCCAACTCCAATAGCTTAACAGTGGCGTTGCCGCCGGTGATTTGGCTGTCTATTAAGTGTTGCAAATGATTGGCAAACTCCGCATTGGTTTTGAAGTTCTTGCTTTTTTTTAAATCTACTTTAAAAAGCACCTGGGCATAATCCTTTGACGGTGTACTGAGAGGTACTGCATTATAAAATTTAGGAAGACCGTCGCCTATTGCACCGGTATGAAATTCAATTTCCTCCTGTTTTGACAGTATTTCAAAAATTTCCTCCGTAAGCTTCTCAGTCTTTTCCATATCAAAATTTTGCTCTGCATTTACATTTATATACAGCAAGTCTTTATCGGCGTATGGAAAAAATTGCAATCCTAAATTAAGAGCCGTATAGATAGAGGCACCAAATACGATTATCGCTACGGTCATCGTTACCCACTTTTTTTTCAGCCCCATATCCAATAATTTTTCAAAAAACTTTCTGATTCTATGTTTTTTATTTTTATCATTGCTTGGTTTAAAAGTGGCATATGCCAATGCTGGAGTTACAAACAGTGCAACAAAATATGATGCGCTTAAGGCGATTATCACGATAGCCGGAACGCTGAACACATATTCCCCCGCCACGCTGTCCAACATGAGTAAAGGTATAAATGCCGCCACGGTAGTAAGGGTGGATGTGAAAATAGGTATGGCAACCTCCCTAACCCCACCGATGCAGGCTCTCAATCTTTCATCTCCTCTATCAATCCTGACCTGAATTGCATCGGATGTGACAATTGCATTATCCACCAGCATGCCTAATGCGATAATAAGAGCCGATATGGATATCTGATGAAGCTTGATTTTTAATAAGCTCATCATAATAAAAGTAACACAAATTGACAAAGGAATTGCTGCTGATACGATTACCGCATTTCGCAAACCCATACCTAAAAAGACAACGGCTATAACAAATATGACACCTTGTAATAGGTTAATAATAAAGTTATTTGTGGACTTGCCCACTTCATGGGGCTGAAAAATGATTTTATCCATTGAGACGTTATTGGGAAGCTTGCTTTTAAAGCTTTCCAGCCTTTTCTCCACGTCTTTTCCTATGATAACTATGTTTTTATTGTTAATAAAGTAGCCTGTTAAGAGAACTGCGTTTTCCCCGTTATATTTCACTTTATAATTTGCATCTTCCAAGCCCATATACACATTTGCTATATCCTTTAATCTGACTGCTGCTCCGGTTTCCCGGGAAATATATACTATGGTGTCTTCTATGTCTTCTATACTTTCATACCTGCTCGATACTTTAACGTTTATGGTGCTATCTCCTTCGATAGTCCCTGCCGGTATTTCAACATTATTAGCTTGTATAATGTTTATAATATCTTGAAGAGAAAGCTTATATTGATTCAATACTTCCGGTTCAATCTCAACCTTTATCTCTTTTTTTTGTACCCCGTCTATATCAAATCTTGATATACCGTCAATTTTCATTAAATCCTTTTTTAAATCTTCTGCAAAAAACTCCAATTGTTCGTAACTGTATTCGGAACCTGAAAGACTTATTATCATACCGGCGGTATCAGCAAGCTCCGTATTTATTTCTATATCACTGCATTCTTCCGGTAATTGGCTTTGCAAATCCTCCATTTTTCGTCTTAAGACTTCCCAGCTTTTATCCGGATCTGCATCATTCCGCAGCCTTAATATCACAATAGATACGCTGTTTTTTGAAAAAGATTGGGAATAATCATATCCTTCTATTTCAACTAACCTGTCTTCTATCTTTTTTGTGACCAGTTTTTCCGTAATCTCAGGAGAAGCTCCGGGATATACGGTTGTAATCATAGCAAAAGGTGAAGTTATGTCCGGATCTTCCTGCTTCGGAATTATATAATAATTAAAGAGTCCAAAAATCATTAAACCTATTGATAGCGCAAATACAATTTTTCTGTTTCTTATTGCTGCCGATATAGCTTTGATTAACACTCAAAAACCCCCTGCTACTTTATGATTTCTACTGTATCTCCGTCATTTACTTTTTTCATACCTTCAATTATTAACATATCACCCTTTGTCAGCCCTGTAACCTCAACTTTATCTCCCCTTATCACGCTCAATTCTATCTGCTTTTTCTTAGCCTGTTCCCCTTCCACTACATAAACATAGTCAAAGTTACCTCTCATAACGCATGTCAATGGAATGTTTATCGCATTGTATTCTCCTATGGGAATGTGAACTTTAGCAATAGCACCGGATGGCAAAACAGAATCCTCAATTTCGCCTTTTGTAATAAAGGTGCGGGTTTCTTCATCCATTATTTGATCAATGCTTGTTATCTTGCCTTTATATGTTTTATCAGATACTTCTATTTCAATAGGGTCTCCTATATTTATTGCGGTAGCATCGTCGGGACAGAGGCCGAACTTAACAATATTTGTGCTGCTTCCAAGCACAATGACGGGATAACCGGAACCGATTAATTCACCGGGTTTGGATGTCAGTGTCATAACATATCCGTCCATATCAGATTTCATAACAGCGTCTTTTATTACGCTTGTCTTGTAGTTCAAATCCGTGTCCGCCTGACTGATTTGTGCCTTTAAAATTTCTATATCTTCTTCCCTTGCTCCTTTTTCAACTTGAGTAAGCATAGTTCTTGCAGCATTCAATTCCTCTTCCCTTATATCCAATTCCAGTTTTGCACCTTCCAGCTCGTGATTTGAAAGGCCGCCTGCATCATATAATTTTTGAACCCTATCATAGCTGTCCTTTGCATAAGAAAATGCATTTTCGGCTTTTGATACGTTGCTTTTTGCCAAGATTATGTCTTCTTCCGTAGCACCATTTATCGCTTTATCATATTGTGCCTTTGCCGCATCCTTTGCCGCTTTTGCCGCATCCACGGAATATCCCAAATCTTTGGTATCGATGGAGGCCAAGACCTGTCCTGTTATTATCTTCTGGCCTTCTACTACATTGATGTCTTTTATTTTCCCCGCAGATTTAAAACTAAGTTTTTTTACCTCCAAGGGTGTTACTATTCCCATGTATGTCATCTCGGATACAGCCGTTTCTTCTTTTACTTCTGTTACCTTTACCGGTTTTCTAACCGAATTTTTATCCTTTTCAATATTGTTTCCGCAGCCGGAAACCAATAAAGCCAGTACTGCAACGATTGCAAGTATTCTCTTTGTTTTCACTGTTACTACCTCCGATAATGTAATAAGACAGGGGGACGTTTCTTGTTAAACATCTGTTTTAAACCTATGTTTTAATACTATCATTCATGCCCTTTGTTATCAAGATTTTATTTTAGAAAGGCAAAAAATCTCATAAAAGAAATGCATTAACTCAGTACCGTATCGATAAGGAGCTTTATATAATCCTCAAAATCCACATTGTTGTTTAAAGAAATGTTTAAATGCCCATCGGCAAAATTTTCTTCCACTATTCTGTTTATTATAGGTCCTAAAATCCCAGAAAAAATCTGCAGATATTTAAAACTTATTATTCTTTCTTCATCGGATTTTATTATATCACCGATTATCTCTTGTATCATTATCTGCAAGTCTTTGTTTAAGTATATCTTTTGTATTAAAGCAGGCTTATAGCTCTTATCCTCCGTAGTAAGATTTACAATCAAACCTATCAAAGCGGGATACTTACCTATAAACCCGGAAAGGCTTCTCGCCCAGCTAATCAATTTTTCATAAGGAGACAATTCTTCCGAGGTAAGAATATTATACTGCAGGTCATAAAGTGAGGTTGAATAATACTTTTCCACTTCTTTAAGCAAGCTCTTTTTATTCCCGAAATGGTAGTTAACCGAAGCCACGTTTACTTCAGCCAGTTCCGCAAGCTCCCTGATTGTGACATCACCTTTCAGTCCCACTGTTTCTATAGCGGATTTAAAAATTCTATCTCTTGTATCGCTGATTGCTTTCTTCATAATATTCTCCCTTCTTCCACATTATCTCCTTGGAGCGTCATCCTTAAATATCACCCCATTAAGATTCTTCAGTCGCAGGCTCCTTCAGAATGACAAATTCGCTACTGTTCAACTATCGTTCATCGCCGCACTTATGCCGGCTATGCTTCCGGTAGACCAAGCCCAATGAAGATTATATCCGCCGCAATCACCGTCTATATCCATTACTTCCCCTGCAAAATATAATCCCGGTATAAGCTTTGATTCCATAGTTTTCGGATTGATATCCGAAACACTGACTCCTCCCGCTGTTACTTGGGCTTCACTCCAAGACTTTGTCCCGGTAATGTTAAAAGACCATTTTTTCAATATGCCTGCAAATCTGTCAAGCTGCTCTCTTGTAACATTTCTGCAGGGCATGTTTACATCAGAAATCTCCCCTTCTTTAAGAAGAGCATTAATAAGCCTTTTATTGATAAAACCAATAAAGCTGATGTGAAGCGGCTTTTCCGGTCTTAAATTATTCCTTTTTAACAGCAGTTGTAATAGTTCATCTTTACTTATTCGTGGGAACAAATCAAAACAAAATAGTAATTTCTCACCCGTTTTTAAATATTCCCCTACGGTACGACTTAATTGAAGGACAGGTATGCCGGATACGCCGTAATCGGTGAACTGCACCTCGCCAAAATCTTCCCTAAGCGTTTCCCCCGACTTTTCTATAGAAGCTCTACCTGTATGCCTGACACCTGCTATCCCTTTTAGATAAGGAGATTCCAGCTTTATCTGCACCAAAGAAGGAAAAGTTTCCGTTATTTTATGTCCAAAAGGTTTTGCCAATTCATAACCTCTTCCTTTGGAGCCCAGTCCCGGATTTGCCTTGCCTCCTGTAGCTAAAATTACTTTATCTCCAAAGATTTTGCTTCCGTCTTTTAATTTTATAGTAAAGCCGTTACTTTGGAAGGCGATTTCTTCTATACCAACATCGCAAGCCTCCTCAACCCCCAAATAATCCATCTCATATCTCAATACATCCAAAACAGAGGAAGCCTGCCCAGAAGCCGGATAAACCCGCCCGTCTTCCTCTATCCAGTACAAACCTAAGTCTTCAAAAAATCGAATAGTATCCATATATCCGTATCTGCCTAATACCCCGTATGCAAATTTAACGTTACTGCCGTGATACTTCCCGATATCCATATTAACATTAGTGAAATTGCATCTTCCGTTTCCGGTGGCCAATATCTTTCTCCCCACCTTCGGCAGCTGTTCCAATACTGTTACTTTTGCACCGTTACGGGCGGCAAAAATAGCAGCCGTCATGCCTGCAGCCCCGCCGCCTATTACCAAAACCCTAACCTTTTTTTCTATTGGTATCCATCTCCTTTATTTCAATCAATGAATAAATTCTACAAATTTGTATTATTACCTTCTAATTATTTAATTTTCATTCATAACATTTCATCTTATAATCGTATACTGATTCTTTTACTACATCCGCATCCATAAATACTGTTACAATAATTTCAGATAAATGGTAAATATGCTTAAACTTTTTAATAGCAATTATTTATGTTAAAATTATTATAACAAATATACGGAGTTGGTATTATGAAAAAAGAGGCTCTTTGGTATGAAAAGTCCGAAGACAAATCGGTACAGTGCCTTTTATGCCCCCACAATTGTAAAATACCCCCGGGAAAAAGAGGAATCTGCAAGGTCAGATATAATGACAATGGTATTTTATATACACTGAACTATAAAAAAGCTTCCTCAATGGCCATGGACCCCGTAGAAAAGAAACCTTTGTATCATTTTCACAGAGGTAAACGAATATTGTCCGTGGGAACCTTTGGTTGTAATTTCCGATGTGATTTTTGCCAGAATTATGAGATTTCCCAAAGTGATTATTACAGCA
>CAZMPR010000042.1:0-9654 GCA_964568265.1 uncultured Clostridiaceae bacterium
ACTGCCATATCTGCCATGATATTGCTTCCGTCTTTAATATTAGCTGTCTCTCTAAAGGGTGAATCTGTTCCGCTTACATCATGATGGTCTCGTCCAATCATGACAGGTCCTATCTCGCCCTTTCTTATCATTTCGTTAAATTTTAAGGCAATATTTGCTCTGCCCCACGCATCTTGATATAGTATCCTGGCTTGGGTGCCTACAACAAGCTTATTCTTTTCGGCATCTCTTATCCAAATCCAGTTATCCCTATCTTGGGCTCTCCTTTCGGGATCTATGGATTCCATAGCAGCATGATCTGTTTTTATTAAGTCTTCGTGTTTACCGCTTAAGCACACCCACCTGAAGGGTCCGTACCCGTAATCAAAAAGCTCGGGTCCCATTATATCTTCAACATATGAAGGGAATATGAAACCGTCTTTTTCATCTACGCCATTCTTGGCAATTTCGATTACTCCTGCATCATATATGGCTTTCATAAAGGAGTTGCCATAGTCAAAGAAATATGAGCCACGTTTTACAAGTTCATTAATCAATTCAAAGTGATGCTTCAGGCTTTTATCAACAAGCTTGCAGAACTCTTCTCTATCTGTTTTCAACTTCTTTGTCCTCTCTTCGAAAGTCAGACCCTGAGGACAATAACCACCCTCATAGGCCACATGGCATGAGGTTTGATCTGATAAAAGATCAATCTTAATATTGTTTTTCACCGCATATTCAAGAAGATCAACAATATTACCGTGATAAGCAATAGATATTGGCTCTCTTTTTTTACAGTACTCCTTTGCAATAGCAAACACTTCTCCAAGGTCTGCTGATACCCTGCTAACCCAACCTTGGCTATGCCTCGTTTCTATCCTTGAGCCATCAACTTCTGCGATTATTCCAACACCGTTGGCTATTTCAATTGCTTTTGGCTGGGCTCCGCTCATGCCGCCTAAACCGGAGGTAACAAAAAGGCAACCCTTTAAATCTCCGTCAGACCCCAGTCCAAGCTTTTGTCTGCCTGCGTTCAAAATAGTATTGAATGTTCCGTGTACTATTCCCTGTGGGCCTATATACATCCAGCCGCCTGCGGTCATCTGACCGTAGTTTGCGACACCCATCTGCATGGCATAATGCCATTCTTTTTGATTATCGAACATTCCAACCATAAGAGCATTTGTTATTATGACCCTTGGCTGCTCCGGCTTAGAATGAAATAATCCTACAGGGTGACCGGATTCTACTACTAAAGTCTGATGATCTGTCAAAACTTCTAAATACTTTTTTATAAGCCTATACTGCATCCAGTTTTGACATACTTGACCTGTCTCACCGTAAGTCACAAGTTCATAAGGATAAAGGGCTGTTTCAAAATCCAGATTATTATCTATCATGACTTGAAAAGCTTTGCCCTCTACGCAATTCCCCTTATATTCGTCTATCGGCTTTCCATAAATCCTACCTTGGGGTCTAAAGCGATACCCATAAATTCTGCCCCTTGTTAAAAGCTCCTCCATAAACTCCGCCGCAAGTTCTTCGTGAAATTTTTCGGGTATATAGCGTAGGGCATTTTTTAAAGCGAGCTCTGCCTGTTCTTCGGTCAGAGTAAATCCCCTATTGGGAGCTCTTCTTATACCCTCAGCAAATGTAGGCATTTCCGGCAGTTCAACGTCTAACTTGACTGTCATAGCTTCAGAAATGTCGTAATTTGTAATCATAGTAATTCCCCCAATCTTTAAATATATCAATTACTATAAAATAATATTGGCAAAATAGATGCCAAACTTCTTTGATTTCTATTGATATTAATTTTTAGGCATGCCATTTTGACACCCTAATTATAACTTTGCCCACACACGAGGTTAGATTAACCCCCCAAATATGCTTTTTTAACTACATCGTTTTCCCTAAGGTTTTCCGCTGTACCTTCTATAATGATATTGCCTGTATCTATTACATAGCCTCTGTGGGCTATTTTTAAAACTTTGTTAGCGTTTTGTTCAACAATCAATACCGTAATTCCCGAGTCATTAAGCTCTTTTATTATTTTAAAGGAGGTGTTGACCATAATAGGCATAAGGCCCATAGAAATCTCATCTATTAAAAGCAGCTTGGGTTCCAAAACCAATGCTCTGCCTATGGCGAGCATTTGCTGCTCACCGCCGCTCATGGTGCTGGCTAATTGCCTTCTTCGCTCCGCCAGTCTGGGAAACTGTTCATAGGTTTTATCTATATTCTTCCTTATTTGTTTTTCATCTTTAATTTTATAGCAGCCCATTTTTAGGTTTTCTTCAACGGTTAAGCCGCCGAACACTCTTCTGCCCTCGGGTATATATCCTATTCCCAATCCGGCTCTGTCCCAGGCCGGTTTATCGGTTATATCCCGGCCTTCATATATTATCTTGCCGGCCTTTATTTCTTTCAGTCCCATTATTGCCCTTATCAATGTGGTCTTTCCCGCGCCGTTTACGCCTATTACGCTTACCAGTTCTCCGTGTTCCACGTTAACAGATACGCCTTTAATTACTTCCATTTGGCCGTAGGATATTTCAACATCTTTTAATTCCAGCATCAATCTTCATCCCTCCCTAAATATGCTTCTATGACCTGAGGGTTTTCTTGTATTTCTTTCGGCAAGCCCTCCGCAATCTTTTTGCCGAAGTTCAATACGACTATCCTGTCACATACTTTCATAGAGATAGGTAGATTATGCTCTATAAGGACTATGGTCTTTCCCTCTTCTTTTAATTGCATTATCAAATCTATTACTTCGTTTATGGCAAAGTTGCTGAGCCCTGCACAAGGTTCGTCCAGCATGATAAGCAAAGGATCTATGGCTAATGCTCTCGCTATTTCCAATCTTCTTAAATATCCCAGGCTCACTTCTCTTGCTTTTTTATCTTTGAATTCCATAAGTCCCGTTCTTTCGATTATTTCCAGGGCTTTGTCTTTCATTTCTTTTGTATGGCTTTTTTTAAATAATGAGCCAAAGCCGGTATAGTTGTTTATACCCAGGGATGCTATTACGTTATCCAGTATTGTTATGTCTTTTAAGGGTTTGGAAATCTGGAAGGTTCTTGCAACGCCTTTTCTTGCCATTTCAAATGGTTCCAGGGTCTGAACTTCTTCTCCTTTTAGGTAAACCTTTCCGTCGGTAGGCTTTATTACTCCGCATATGGCATTGAACAGTGTGGTTTTGCCTGCTCCGTTTGGACCTATGATGCCCAAGGTTTCTTTTTCATAAACTGACAGGTTTAGGTCATCAAGGGCTCTCAGTCCGCCAAAGTACATTTTGAGTCCTTCTACTTTAAGCATTTCTTGCATCGGCTCCGCCACCTTTCTTGTTTGTTACGGCTTTGTAAAGCCTTCTTAGGTTTTTCATTATAAAGCTTTCATCTCCCAGCAGTCCGCCGGGTTGGAATCTCATCATTAATACTAATAGTCCACCGTATACTATCATTCTATAGTCGTCTAAGAATCTGAACATTTCCGGCGCTACTCCAAGCAGTATGGAGCCGAATATGGGTCCTCTTATGGTTCCTATTCCTCCCACTACCACCATTGACAGTATGCTGATGGATACCACAAATGCAAAGTCACTGGAGTAGATAAAGGTCATATGGTGGGCATATATTGCTCCGGTCATTCCGGCTATGGCTGTTCCGATTACAAAGGTTAGGATTTTATATTTGTTCACGTCTATTCCGATGGATGATGCCGCCGTTTCGTCATTTCTTATGCTGGATAGGGCTAATCCGAACCAGGATTTGTTCATTTTTTTGATGAACAAACTCACTATTATTATTAAAGCTATTAATAGTATCAGGTTTTGCGGGGGGTTCATTTTTATATTAAGGAACATGGGTTTGCTAACGGCCATACCCAAGGATGCTCCGAATATGGGGGAGTATTGGAATATGGCTACGATTATGAAGTTTATACCTATTGTGGTGATGGCTAAAAAGTCATCTTTCATTCTTATGCTTACAAATCCCAGTATTGCTCCTATGGCCCCCGTTATTATGAATGCGGCAGGCAGTGTAATCCAAAAGTTGATTCCCATTTTGCTTGTCATTAAGGCGGATGCATAGGCGCCGATTCCGAAAAAGGCGGCATGCCCCATTGCCGATTGGCCTGCATATCCGGTTATTATGTTAAGGCTTAAAGCCAACAGCATAAAGATTCCCACATTCACCGCTACTACTGTCAAATACATTCATGCCACCTCCTATGCGCTCTTTTTGGTTACTAACCCGGAAGGTTTCACCAATAATACTATTATTAATACTATAAATGCTATGGCATCTCTTGGCATGATAGAGCCGATGTATACGGCGGACAGGGTTTCCGCGAGGCCTATCAGTAGTCCTGCCACAACGGTTCCCACGGGATTTCCCAAACCGCCCAGCACGATTATTGCCAGCATTTTATAGGATGGTATGTCGCCCATGGCGGGGACTATCGAGTTGTAGAGAATTCCTACCATTATTCCCGCCGCTGCGGCAAAGCCGTATCCCAATATATAGCTCAGGGCCATGGACATATTTATGTTTACTCCCATGGCTTTAGCCATTTCAGCGTCGATAGCTGTGGCTTTCCATGCCAATCCTAATTTGGTTTTGTTTAATATATACCATAATAAACCGAATAACGCTGCTGTCAGCAATAGGATAAATACCCATTCCATTTTTATTATGATTTTGCCGAATTTAAATACATCGATGTTAAATTTGATGTTATAGTTTTTTACGCTGGGTCCCGCAATCAGTCTTATCAGGTCTCCCGTTAGGGTAAACAGCCCCACGCTGGTTATTAAGGGTACGATGGGAATTATATTAGGCTTGCTGATTATGGGATAGTATATAAATTTTTGGACTATTACTCCAATTAATCCGGTGATTATCATTGATGTTATAAAGGCTATAAAAAGGTTTCCCGTCAGTGTATAGGTATACCAGCCCAAATAGGCTCCCACTGCATAGGCACCGGCATTAGCAATATCCAGTATGCGTAATATTCCGTATACTAAGGTGGCTCCCATTGCCGTGAGTGCATATACGCTGCCCATCATTATTCCGTTTATCAATTGTTGCAATAACACTGTTTTCACCTCTCTCTAAGGATAAAAAAGGGGGCGTAACCCCCTTTTTTAAAGCTACTGTGCTATTATTTCTTCGTCGTTTATTTCGCCATAAAAACGGAATTCGCCGTCTTTTACGATTTGTAGTTGTACCGGTTTTATTGCACTCCTGCTTGGAGCATATTCAATAAGTTTTCCTGTAACTGTTTCAAAGTTCTTAAGGTTGGCTATCGCATCTTTTATTGCTACTTTATCTGTTCCCACGTCACTTATTACTTTGAATAAAACCTGGAAGGCATCATATACGGAGGCTCCTACCATGTCCGGTTTTATTTTGTATCTGTCTATATAGGATTTGATAAAGTCTTGTGTTCCCTGGTCAGCCGAATCTCTGTTCATGTTTGTGGTTATTATGATGCCTTCGGCATCTTCTCCGGCTATTTCTAAGAATTGGAATGAGTCTGCGCCTTCTGTCCCGATTAGGGGTACATCTAATCCCATTTTCTTTACTTGTCTGGCTATTTCAGCACTGTGTTCATAGTAGTTAGCCATGTAGATTAGGTCAGGTTTTACTTCTTCTTTCAGTTTGGTAATGATAGGTGTGAATTCCAAATCAGCCATGGCAACTTTATCAACTGAAACTACTTTTGCACCACGAGCTTCAGCATATTCTGTAAAAGATTCGGATAATTCTTTGCCAAAGTCAACATCTACTGCGATTATTGATATTTTCTTTTTGTTTAACATTTCAACGGCTACTTTTGCGGCGGCCTTGCCTTGTACTGCGCCTGCAAAGGATTGTGAGAAGATGAAGTCTCCCGCTCCCGTAACTTCAGGATGTATCGCATATCCTGCCAGCATGGGCATTCCCGCTTCCTGGAATATAGGTGCGGATACTCTTGTAGGTCCGCTGTAGCTTCCGCTTACAACTGCGGTTACATTGTCTTTGGTGGTCAACTTTTGTGCGATATTAACGGCTTGTTTTGTATCAAAGCCATCGTCATATTTTACTAATTCAACCATTTGACCATTTATACCGCCTTTTTCATTGATAAGGCTTACGGCAAGCTCTGCAGAGTTTGTTGTGCTGAGGCCGTCTGCTGCCGCGGGTCCCGTCACAGGTGCGAAAAACCCTA
The DNA here is from genome assembly GCA_964568265.1 of uncultured Clostridiaceae bacterium. Lineage (GTDB taxonomy): Bacteria > Bacillota > Clostridia > Lutisporales > Lutisporaceae > JAAYKT01. The sequence goes on from CAZMPR010000042.1 coordinate 6,202, forward strand.
TTCTTATTGGTTCTTTGTTTTCTTCCTCACCCGGAGTTTTTTCCACAGGTGCACTCGGCTTCGGTGAGCATCCTACCAATGCAACCAGAGAAAAGATTAAAGTAAAAACAAGTAGTAGTGCCACAGTGGATTTTACTTTTTTATTCATTATATTACCCCCTCAAATTTTTAATGTTGTTTAAAGAAACTACTTAATTTATTTGCAAATAATATGCCAACAAACTATATATTGTATTCATTTGTTTAAAATTTATCTAAAACCAATCTTAGATATAAAAAATGCCAATGTCTATCATTTATGCATGTAGAAAATGGCTCACTAAAGCTTTTTTAGTTGTAAAATATATACTTTAAATAGGGTTTCATTAAAATAAACTTAATTTACGATGACATAAGTTAGTCTAATTATCCTTACTAATCTTTATCAAGTGTAATAAATTTTTTGTGTATTGTATAGATTTTATACAATATCTGTTCTTTCAATACCCAATTTTTTAATTCTATAAATAAGGCTTTCTCTGATAATACCCAAACTTTTTGCTGCCTTACTAACATTCCAATCGTTATTCTTGAGGCTTTCTATTATTAAACTTTTCTCTATATCTCTTAGGGTTTCTGTTAACGACCCCATTTTTTGTTTATTTTTCTCTAATGCATTAGAGCCTAAAATTTCCCTGCTTAAATATTTAGGCATATCACTCATGGATAATTCCGTCTGGTCTTCTTTTGCCCTGACCATAAGATTTTCAATAGTATGCTCCAATTCTCTTACATTGCCGGGCCAACTATATGATATGAGCACGTTTATAAGCTCTTCAGAAAGGTTCTTAATATTCTTATTCATCAATTTATTATATTTATTTATAAAGAATTTATATAACTCGACTATATCTTCTCTCCTATCACAAAGAGGGGGTATATATAAAACCAATCCGGCTATACGATAAAATAAGTCTTGCCTAAGTCTGCCCGCTTTAATAAGTTTTTGAGGCTCTTCGTTAATAGCGCAGATAACTCTGCAATTAATTTGCATATTGTTTACATCACCCACTCTTCGCACTTTTCTCTCCTGAAGCACTCTGAGCAGTTTGGTTTGCATTGTAACCGGCATAGAATTCAATTCATCCAAAAATAAAGAACCATTACCTGCTTCCTCAAATAATCCGGCGCGATCCAACGCTCCTGTATAGGCACCTTTTACTGAACCGAATAAAATGCTTTCTAAAAGATTCTCCGGAATAGCGGCACAATTTATCCCGACAAAAGGTTCATTGCTCCTGCTTCCAAAGTTGTGTATGCTTTGTGCAAATACCTCTTTTCCTGTACCCGTATCACCAACTATTAAAACATTATTTTCGAGAAGAGCTATGGTCTGTGCCTCTTTTATCAAATTCAAAGTAGATTCACTGCAACCTACAACATCGGAAAATGTGAATATAGTGCCATTAGCTTTGCTATTCTTACTTTTTACTTCCAAATCATTTTGTTTGTATTTTCGTTTTAACTCTATTGTCTCTGACAATAAAGACTGTAGTTTTGCTTCATTTTTGCTGATAGAGAAAACCCCAATGCTTTCCCCGTCCTTTACTATTGGATAAGTGCAATATGATTCATATTTTGGTATGCCGTTAATATACACATGTGCTTTATAACCATCAACTATAGGTTTGCCCGTTTTGACCACCATTCTATGTTCAGATCTATTCTCTGAGTAATATTTATATGCATTCCAAATATATTTACTTAACATGTCTTTGGCTTTCATACCTTCAATATTTTCCATAGCTTTGTTATATATCACCACTTTGCCTTCAAAGTCACTCATTAATATCCCATCATCTATTGCATCAATAATTCTTTCAAGGCAGTGAATTTTTACATCTCTATTCTCAAAACTTTGCATTGATTGTATGAAAATTAAAGTAATGGATTCAAATTTTTCGTCAACTTTGCATCCTCTTATACTATAACTATGCCCGGAGGGCATCCTATGCACTTTAGGTGATTCTAAAATGTCCTCGACACTTAAGCCAAAAATATCAAAAAAGCTTTTTTTAACGAGACCCTGTTTAGGAAAGATTCCTTCTATATAATCATTGAGCCATATAATAATTCCATCCCGGTCAAGTATCATAATACCAAGATCTGACATAATATTGTCTAATGCTTTTAAATCCACTTTATACCCCCTGCCTTTGTCTATAAATATATTTTATTGCAGACGCTTTAAAATATATACTTTTCGGAAAGGGCCCTAACTCGCTCTTTTGTACTTTTTATATCGTCCGGGTTACCGATTATATGGGAAATTATTTTCCCGATTTCTATCATATCGTCTTCTCTCAGGCCTTTTGTAGTAATTGCGGGAGTGCCCAATCTTATACCGCTGGTAACAAATGGACTTTGGGTATCGAAAGGTATCGTATTTTTATTAACGGTTATACCAACCTGATCCAACAAATGTTCCGCTTCTTTTCCTGTAATATTCTTGTTGCTTAAGTCTACCAGCATCAAATGGTTATCTGTGCCACCGGAAACAAGTTCAAAACCTTCCTTGATTAGTTGTTCCGCTAAGGCTTCGGCATTTTTTATAACTTGTTTTTGGTATTGGAAAAAATCGTCTTCCATAGCCTCTTTAAAGCAGATTGCTTTGGCTGCTATCACATGCATCAAAGGACCGCCCTGGGTTCCCGGAAATATGGCTTTGTCAACGGCTTTTGCATGCTCCTTTTTGCAGAGAATAGCTCCCCCTCTCGGTCCTCTAAGGGTCTTATGGGTTGTAGTGGTAACAAAATCGGCATAAGCCACTGGGCTGGGATGTTGTCCCGCAGCTATGAGACCGGCTATATGTGCCATATCGACCATAAGCAAAGCTCCGGATTCATCCGCTATCTCTTTAAACTTTTCAAAATCAATAATTCTGGGGTATGCGCTTCCCCCGGCTATAATAAGTTTAGGTCTATTCTTCAAGGCTTGTTCCCTTAAAGCATCATAGTCTATTCTTCCCGTATCTTTATCCACGCCGTAAGATATGAATTTATAGTATTTGCCGGAAATATTTACAGGACTTCCGTGAGTTAAATGGCCTCCGTGAGATAAATTCATTCCTAAAACAACGTCACCGGGCTTTAATACGGCAAAATATACTCCTATATTTGCATTGGAGCCGGAATGAGGCTGAACGTTCGCGTGGTCCGCCCCGAACAGATTTTTAGCGCGCTCGATGGCTAAGTTCTCCGCTTCGTCGACATATATGCACCCGCCGTAATATCTATGTCCCGGATACCCCTCCGCGTACTTGTTGGTAAGCACGCTCGCCATCGCCGTCATAACGGCGGGGGAAACGATATTCTCCGACGCTATAAGCTCCAGGTTGTGCTGCTGTCTTTCGAGCTCACGGTCCATAACGTCCGCTATCTCCGGGTCGGTACCCCTCACAAGCAGGGCGGAATC
>CAZMPR010000043.1:0-9518 GCA_964568265.1 uncultured Clostridiaceae bacterium
TATTTTAATTACCTCTAAATCATCACCTCTGAATAACGCTATGACATTAGGAGCTAATACAAAGAATATTGCCGAAAGCACGGTCAGTATAACGGTGGCAACTTTTATGCTGAATTTGAATGCTTCAAGAACTCTATCATATCTTTTAGCACCATAATTAAACCCGCCGACAGGCATGTAGCCCTGACCGAATCCGATAAGCGCAGAGTATATAAACATAGCGATTCTTGTTACTATGGAAACCGCGGCAACAGCCGGATCACCATAAGGAGAAGCAGCTACATTCAAAAAAACAGATGCGGCACTGGCAAGACCCTGCCTATAAAATGTGGGAAGACCTGTCCTAAGTATTTCCCTATACGTTTTAAAAGAAAAATCTATATTGGAAAATTTGATTTTGATGCTGCCTTCAACAAAATTAGTCTGTATGAATAAAATCACAAAGCTGACAAACTGACTTATAATGGTGGCTATAGCCGCGCCGGATATACCCATATTAAAACCGAAAATCAAAATAGGATCCAATATTATATTCAGTACTCCGCCTGCAGTTATCCCCAGCATAGACTTAACCGCATTACCTTGAGAACGCAATACAACGTTCAACACGAAAGAACCGCACATCCAGGGAGCACCAATCAATATATATCTCCCGTAGTCTTTCGCATAAGGTGCTATTGTCTCTGTAGCGCCTAAGAATATAACCAATCTATCAATATAATGAAGGCCGAACAAAGCAAGCAGCAAGCCCAAAAATAGGGCAGTAAAGAACCCGGTAGCTGCTATTCTCTCAGCACTTTTTCTGTCTTGTCTGCCAAGGCTCCGGGAAATGTAATTGCCGCTTCCCATCCCGATGGTAAATCCTATGGCTTGTATCATAGCCATCAATGAAAAGTCTACCCCTACGGCGCCTGCTGCGGATGTACCTATTTGGCTTACAAAAAAAGTATCCGCCATATTATATATGGAGGTTATTAGCATACTGACAATTGTAGGTATTGCCATCTTCGGTATAAGCTTTGTTATGGGGGTTTCTGTCATCATAATATATTTGTCGTCTTTTTGCATTTTGTCTCCTTATCAAGAGGACAGTCAGTGCACTGACATTCTGCCAAATTTTGATATAAGTATCATGTCACCCTAAAAACCAAATCCAAAAGAGCCTAATACTCTTCGTTTAATTTTAGGATGACATTTGTTTTATAGCAGTATGCGCTTATATGCGTTGACAAAATAAACAGTGACCATGATAACATAATAGTTATCAAAACGTCCTTATTTCTTTGATTATTCTTCCTTTTCCTCTTCATCTACAGGAGTTGCTGCTTCTTCAGCTACTTCCGCCTCTTCCTCTCCTTCTTCTTCTACCATCTTCGGAGCTTTTGTTGTGAGTATCAGTGTATCCGGCTCTTCGGAGAATGTTATTCCCTCAGGAACTTCCAAATCACCAAGTACTTTTGTATCCCCGTCTTCCATAGTGCTTACATCAATCTCAAGCTTATTCGGAATTAGGTCAACACGCCCGGTAAGTTGAACTTCAGCTAAGTTTTGCTGTAAAACAAGTTTTCTTTGGGTTACAGCGTCAGCGCCATGAATAATTATCGGCACTATCAATGTTAGTTCTTCTCTCAGGTCAACAAGTTGAATATCTAAATGGAATATTTCCCTGGTAAGTACATCTCTTGATACTTCTTTAAATATTCCCAGACTTTCATTTCCCTCAAAGTCAATTTTAATTCTCGCTCTGTCTCCGTATTTTCTGATTATTGTATTCAATTCATTTTTATCAAATTGTACGGATTTTGCCTCCATATTCCTACCGTATAAAACAGCAGGTGCAAAGCCTCCTCTTCTGACTTTATAGCCCTTTTCATTCCTGGGCATAGCAGTAAGCTTACTATCATTCATATAAAAAACCTTCCTTTCATAAGTACAATACTATAATACTACTCTCATTACACTTGGCGCAACCGTCTTTTTATTATATATAGTATTATACCAGTCTGAAAGATTTAAAACCACAATTTTGGTATGATTTTTGAATGGCAAAGGCGGGACTTAATTGTAAAATTAAATGCATCCTGAGAGTATGACAACAATCTCTGTTAGTAATCTTAAAGTTGCATTTAGTCTTGCAATAACTCTTATTAAAAATTGTATATATTTATTTATATGTCTTCAGTATGTGCAAAAAATGCACAAGTTGAATCTGTAATTATTTATTAGTCATTGAAAGCCTTAGTATACAATGCCTTTACACTTATCAAAATTTCCTTCCAACTTACGTTTGATACATAATCATTTTTCTGTTTGTATCTACTCCATAATTCCGAAAGTATATATGACTCCTCAATATCTTTAATATTTCCGTATCCGGTTTCAATAAATCTTTTATAACTATTTCTTTTTTCTGCTGTATTTTTAAATGCTTCCGGGAATAGGTTCCAATCAATATCATCCGCTCTAAGTGTTGTCAAAATGTGTACATCATAATAATCACGCATTCTAGTATTAGCAGTACTTCTTGATAAAATGGTCTCTAGTTTTTCTGCAAGAACCGTTTCAAGATTATATGCCAGAATACTGATATTTCTATTTTCCAATAGCAATCTAAAAGAATATTCCATCGCCCTTGGTGTAATCTTATCTCCCGTTGTAAAATCCACTTTCATAACTTGTCTTGTTTTATCAAGAATAGCTTCAATAGACACGCGAATTGCCGGATATTCTGATTCATCTCTGATGCTTTCAAACCCTTTAATAGTCATAATTACATCGTCATCTATATGATAAGATAGTATTGTTTTCAAGCCCTCTTTCAATGCTTCTTCGGAAAGTGTAATTCCTTCGATAGTGGCATCCATATCCATTGTAGAACGGGTATCAATGCCAACCATTGCAGCAACCAACATTCCACCCTTCAATATGAATTTTTCACGTAGTGATGATAAAGATATCCTTTCCAACAAACGTTCGAGCATATAATTTCTTAAAATAATTTCAGCATTTATGTTTTTCTCTTTTGAAATATTTCGTATTAAAGCCTTAAGTTGAGTTGATGTTTTCATAGTAATACCTCCAAGTAGTTTCGTAAAATCTTTTCAACATTTAAAAGCACGGAGTATTTCATCAACCTATTTAAGTTATTATCTGATCTTCGGACATATTTTTTCATGGCATCCGATAAAACTGCACTATCTTGATTGTTTCTATCTCTAATGATATCACAAATAGTTCGCTCCATATCGTACGTTCTGACATCATTTCCAAACATAGTCTGCTTAATACAAATACCCATTTCAAGTAACTCTTTCTTAATTGTATATACAATTAGCCCATCTTCATTTAATTTACTTGTATTATATCCGGTAGGCACAGTCACAGAATAAGATATAGGATCACGATCTGTTAAATCATGCAAAAATAATGCAGTTTCATGTGAATAAATCATTTTTTCTTTTCTCAATTGGTGGATTAGCATCTTATCTTCCCACACATCCTGAGTGATGTAGATACCATGGGCAATCCTTTCCAATTTACCTTGTTTGGCAAATTGGCTTAAATATTGTCTATGAATATCATGGACATTGGCCAATTTTGTAGTTATTACTCCATTACTACTTTTAATAAGAGCTTCAAGTTTTTCTGTTCCAGTCATGTTATCACCCTTCTTGACAATTATGCTTTGATTGTAGTTTATAAAAGCATAATTGTCAAGCAACTCAATTCATCAAATGGCGAAATTAAGTAGCTCTTAGCCGTTCGTTTACCTGCCCAATCTTTCCTACTAAACAAAAACAAGTATAGATGTAACAAAGGGATTAAAAATATAGGCTAGGCTAGTGCCATTGTTCTTAATTTGTAAACTTACTTAAGCTTTTGCTAGTACTACCAAGGAATGTTAGGGTATGATTAGGGCGGACAAGTTGTCCGCCCTAATCATTTAACTATTGCTCTACTATTTTTCACCAATCGTTTAACTATTGTTTCTTCTCACCATTTCTTCCACTATAAATGATGCCGCATCGTCCGCATAGGTGCCGAAGCCGAATCCGGCATCGTAGCCCAGTTCCTTTGCCAGTTCATGGGATACCCTTGGACCTCCGCAGCATACTATAAATCTATCTCTCAGCCCTTCCGCTTCCAGAAGCTCTATAAGGTTAGTCATATTTTGAATATGGACATTTTTTTGCGTAACGGTTTGGGATACCAAAAGAGCATCGGCATTTAACTCTACGGCTTTTTTAATAAACTCCTCGTTGGTCACTTGACTTCCAAGGTTATATGCTTCTATCATCTCATAGCGTTCAAGTCCGTAATGCCCCGCATAACCCTTCATATTCATGATAGCGTCTATTCCAACAGTATGGGCATCGGTTCCGGTGCTTGCGCCTATAACCACAACTTTTCTCCCTATTTTTTCTTTTATGAATTTATCTGTTTCTTCCATAGTCATGGTTGTCGTTTCAACTTTTGTAACCTTTATATTTGTTATATCAATACTGTGACTGCAACTGCCAAACACTACGAAAAAGGAAAATCCCACGCCCATTTCTCCCATATGAACTACGGAAGGCTCCTCAATTCCCATTTTCATAGCATATAGTTTCGCAGCTTCTTTAGCTGTCTCATCTGCTTTTATCGGTAAGGTGAAACTTAATTGAACTTTACCGTCGTTCATAGTATCTCCATAAGGTCTGACTCTTGCCGGATCAAAAGCGATAATATTTCCGTCTTTGTCCATAAAACTTAATTCTGCCATTATATTACCTCCCCCCGCCGTTATTCAGCATCAGCGCAATAAAAGGATTTCGATATTTCACGTCTTTTTTGACCACACCGTCCAATCCCTTTCCGCCGGTTCTGCTTCTTTTTACTCCACCGAATTTGCCTTGTTCAATTATGGCAAAGAGGCCTTCTTCCTCTATTTCCAGCAGCATGTTTGCGGCTTTTTCCAGTACCTCCGCTGCTCTTTTTTGTATCATTCCGTTTTCTTTGAACTCAACTTCGTCTCCGATGTTACGCATATTATTGAAAATATATTTTGCATTTTCTATGGCCAGGGCTCTATCAGCCATAAAAGGAGTGTGTATTGCCTCGGTCATCATGCCCAGAAGCTGTATCCCCTGATTGGTCCATATGGATATGGCATTAAAGAGTGCGTCCTGCAAATGTCCTTTAAATATATTTCCCGTCATAAATTTTGTCGGCGGCATATATTTAAGGGGCGCCTTCGGGAATATCTCCCTTGCCATTTGAGCCTGTGCCAATTCCATTAAAAAGCCGTTTTCGATATCCGGATTCATTTCAAAGGCGTGTCCCAATCCCATTTGTTCTTCCGGTATTCCAGCTTTCAGGGCAAACTGTTCGTTCATGAATTGGGATGCCAACACTGTGTGAGCTTCTTCCACCGCATCCGAGGTGGTAAGGTAATTATCCTCACCGGTATTGATTATTACTCCCGCAAATCCGTTTATTGTCCTTGAGAAAAACTGATCTACAAAGGTTCTTTGCATATTTATATCTCTAAAAAGTATTCCGTAAAGAGCATCGTTAAGCATTACATCCAATCTCTCCAAGGCGCCCATGGCCGCTATTTCCGGCATGCATAGACCTGAACAATAATTACAAAGTCTTATATATCTGCCTACTTCCGTGCCCACTTCATCCAACGCTTTTCTCATCAGTCTGAAGTTTTCCTGGGTTGCATAGGTTCCGCCGAATCCTTCCGTTGTAGGACCGTAAGGCACATAATCCAGCAAGCTCTGGCCTGTGGTCCGGATTACCGCTATTATATCGGCGCCCTGTCTCGCCGCCGCTTGGGCTTGGATAACATCTTCGTAAATATTGCCGGTGGCAACTATTACATATATATAAGGTTTTGGGCCCTCTCCGATTGTTTTTAGATATTCATCTCTTTTTGCCCTGTTTGCTTTTATTTTTTCTATGGCAGCTTTGGCCATCTCTTCACCTTTGGCTGTTATTTCCGCTTCCGATTTGGACGGAAGTTTTGTGATATCCAAATCCTCCGAGGCGACTTTTTCCGCTATTTCCTGGGGTGTAAGTCCCGTGTTAAGAACTGCGTTAGCCATAAAGTAAACTATACCGGCGGACAGCCCTCCTGCTCTTTTTATATTATCTATGACAATGTTAGGCAAGGGTGTTCCGATTTCATCGGTGCCGTCTACGCCAAAAAGTCTTAATATGCTTCTTTCCACTGTGACGGTAGTATGTTCATCTATAAAGTTTTGAATATTATCCGCTATGTTCTTTGCTGAGGTTCTCGCCCTGTCTATAAGGGTTTGGTTCAGATTCAGTTTAGATTTCATTATTGACCTCCTTTACGGTTTTTGGGTTACTGTTAATAATCCGTTCGGCTTCCTCCAATATTTCTTCCGGAACACCTATCAGCCGGGAAATATTTATGGCATCTTTGGGTACCTTAGCTTCTTCCTCTATTTCTATTAATGTATAATCCATGTATTCCGATATGATTTCCGGATGGCCTACTTTTTCATAATCAACATTTTGCAGACCCTTTACCTGCAAATGCTTTATGCCTTCTTGTATCAACCCGTCAAAATGGGTTGTAATCAAGGTTATGCAAGGTTTTTTCTTTAAATATTTTATAATTCCGGCAGATATGGCAAAGCCTTCCCTTGGGTTTGTCCCTCTGGCCAATTCGTCAATCAAAATCATTCCTTGCATATCCGACATATACAGCATTTCTTTCATGGATTTCATTTCCGAGCCGAAGGTTGAAAGCCCCGAGTCCAAGGATTGTTCATCCCCGGCAGATATAAAAACAAAGTCCTGCAAAGCCGCTTCCATATATTCTGCGGAAACAAACAGCCCGTACTGCATCATTATCATCAGAAGTCCTACCAACTTAAGGGAAACTGTTTTGCCCCCCATGTTGGCTCCGGTGATTACAGCTACGCCTTCGTCCAAATTTACGCTAATGGGAGTAAAGGCTTTTCCTTTTTTTCTTAGTCCTTTTTCCACTGCGGGATGTCTTCCGTTTCTTATTATATATTTTATTTTATCGGATATAACCGGTTTTACACCCGCCAATGCGTTGGCCAAATAGGCTTTCGCTATGAGCAAATCGAATTCACCTATTGAGTCCATATTATCTAAAATATCCTTGCCCAATAAGGCCAGCTTCCCCGACAAATCCTCCAGAACCTTCGTTTCTTCCAAGACTTCCTGCTCTTTTATCTCTTCTATTTCTTTCATCAGTGCTGCCATCTCTTCGTCGGGCCTTATTTTGAAAGTGATATTTATATAGGTTTCAGAAGAAACTTGCAGTTTTGGATAATCCAATAATTTTTTAATCACAGGTATTTCTTTTCGACTTATAGTAATATCACCGGTTGTCCTGAGCTCAATTCCTATTTCTTTATCTATCTCTTTTCTTTTGTTGATCCTTAACAGTTCCAAGTTCTTTTCTATCTTTGCTTTTCTTCTCCGGATTTCTTTCAGTTTGTTTGAATAGGAATCATATATATAGAATGTTTTTAGTTGAGTATTATCCGGATCCAACAGCTTTTCTACTTGATAAAGCACATTAATTTTATATTTATCGGGTATCTTCCAATGCAAACCCAATTGGCTGTCCGCTATAGACCTTACGGTTCCCGCCAAGTTTTTTATTTCAAAGAATTCCACTGAGTTCAAAACCGCTCCGCACATGCAGTTTTTTATAGATTTTCTTAAATCTTTTATATTTCGCATATGGGTTCTGATTTCAACGAATAAAACCCTTTGGGTATCTACCAATTTCACAATTTTTTCTATACGGTCAAGCTCTTCCTGCAGTTCTGTTTTTTGTTCTTTTTTATAGGGTGCCATCAGGTTTTTCAGCTTTATCCCATAGGGAGTTATCGGATTTAAACCTTCCAATACCTTTTCTATATCCAACAAGTATTTTGTTCTTTCGTTTATCTTCATATTATAAACCTCCCTGCATCACATCAAATACAGGTATATGCGGCATTGCCCTTCTCATATTATGCAAAAATGTTTTAGCATCGAAATAATAACCGTCGGGAGAGTAGGGGTTAACCGTTACGGCAATAATATTTATGCTGTCTACAGCTCTCAGCTCCATTCCCATCTTTTTCAATAAATGCATTTCCCTTTCGGATATAAATATTCTTGTACCGTCTTTTATTATTACTTTCAGTTTTCTTTTAGCGTTTTGCATTATATCCCTCAGCGTGCAAATTGTTGCCGAACCGGACAATACTACATATTCGGTTTCTTTTGTAATATATTTTGTTATATCGCTTCCGCTTTGCAATGAAGTGAGAGTATCAATATATGTGACGGTTAAATCCTTATCTATTACCCCTGTTATCCCTCTTTCTATAATATCCTGGGCTATATCTCCTATCATTCCATCTTCTATTTTCGGTATGGAATAGTTATTGATTATATGCAGGGTTTTATCTATGACTAAATCCTGGGACCTAGCCAGTGAAGCCCCCGTCGCCAGGATGGTTCCGTCAGATATGAAAGGTGCGGCAGAGGCACGGCGATCTAAGGAGCCGTCTATAAGCACCAGCTCCCCTCCGAATTCCGCCATTTTTTCGCACATGGCTCTGACGGTGCGGGCGGAATAGGGACCTGATATTTCCACATATCCGTTTTCCATAACACGGCCAATTATAACCCTGCCCATAGGCGTGTTGTAATCCGTAACATGCAGTATCTCAATACCCGCATATTCGGATTTTATCGCATTTTCTACAGTGGCTATTATAGTACCTTTATTAACATGCACCGGGGGCTTTTCTGTTTCCGTCAGGACATCCCGCTTCTCACCGTCTCTGCCGGTAGAAATAAGTGCAATAGGAATATTTCTTTCCCCGGCTTGGGTTATTATTTCGTTCAGGGTTACGGTTTTTCCCGCATTTTTGAAGGTACCTACTATAGAAACTATTCTGTTGGAAGGGTATATAAGGTCAATTAGCCGCATATAGAATTTCCTTTCGAAGATATTAACGATTTTAGCCGGGCGGACAGAGTCGTCCGCCCCTACCATTCAACTATGCAAAGATCATGCATCAGGAGTCAAGGCCGGGCGGACAGGGTCGTCCGCCGCTACCGTTCAACAATTGTTCTTCTATCGTTTCTCTATCTTTCAAACTATCGTTTGCGCATTTTGGCTCTTTCTTTTCTCAGCATTTCGGTAGGTTCCAAGTTCATCGCGTTTCCTTCCAATAAACCTGCCACACCGCTAAGTTTATCTTCTCTTTCTTTTCTGCATACGGGGCAATTGCATGGTTCTTCAATATATTCGGGTTCTGTATAGGTTGTGATTACGCCCTCGAAGTTTCTCAGTATAACTTTATTCTTATTTTGTGAAATCACGTATTGGGGTCCTACCGGAGTCTTTCCTCCTCCGCCGGGAGCATCAACAACAAATACAGGTACACAGAATCCGGAGGTATGCCCTCTTAATCCTTCCATAATTTCTACATAGATTTTTCTTGAATTTTTATCCACTTTTT
>CAZMPR010000044.1:0-3591 GCA_964568265.1 uncultured Clostridiaceae bacterium
ATTGCCGGTAAACAAACAGGTATATATCCCATTGACAGCCCGGGAGGTTGGCAATTAATCGGAATAACTCCCGTTAAGCTTTATGATCCCTTTGCCGAGCCACCCGTTTTATTAAATGCCGGAGACTATGTGAGATTTGTACCCATAAATGAAGAAGAGTACAAATCCATACTAAAACAAGTGGAAGAAAATAAATACAAAGTAGATATTGCTTTGCTTGATAAGGAGTAGTGTTATGGGTGTTATAAAGATTATAAAACCAGGACTTTATACAACCGTTCAGGACAAAGGCAGAATGGGATTACAAAGATACGGAATACCTGTTGCGGGTGCTATGGATGATTTTTCATTCAGGATTGCAAACATTTTGGTGGGTAATAATGAAAATGATGCTGTACTGGAAGCCACTTTTTTGGGGCCGAGTATAGAAATGGGTTTTGACGGATATGTTGCCGTTACCGGTGCTGATATGCTGCCGAAATTAAACGGAACAAAGATTAAATTGTGGAGAAGCATAAGAGTTCAAAAAGGCGACAATCTTGAATTTTCAGGTGCTTCCTCAGGTCTGAGAGCCTATATTGCTTTTAGCGGCGGATTGGGAGTCAGTGAAATACTGAACAGTAAATCCACTTATGTGAGAGGTTCCTTAGGCGGCTTTAAAGGCAGAAAACTGATGGCAGACGATGAAATTCCCGTAGATGTAGGCAAGTCTAAAGGGGAACCGGGAAAATACATCCCCCTGGGATATATCCCCAGCTATTCTAAGGAGTTTGAGGCAAGAGTGGTATTGGGCCCGCAAGATGACCATTTTTCGCCGGAAGTAAAAGAAACGTTCTTTAATTCCACTTATAAAATCACGGCGGATGCAGACAGAATGGGTTACAGATTGGAAGGTCCTACTCTCTCACACATAAAGGGTCCGGATATAATTTCCGATGGTATAGTCTTCGGCTCTGTCCAAGTACCGGGACACGGCTTTCCCATTATAATGATGGCGGACAGACAGACCACCGGCGGTTATACCAAGATTGCTACGACCGTTACTGCAGACCTGCCATATCTTGCGCAAATGGGGCCCGGTGATACAATACATTTTAAACATGTTACCATTGAAGAAGGTCAGAATCTATTTGCCGAATACGAAAAAACCATTGGCAATATAAAGATTCACGTGAAAAATAGTTATATCATCCAAGAAGACACAAAAATATATAACGTAAACATAAAAAGTTTATAAAATAGCTGCCTATTACTTATAGCAGCGCTAAATATTTTTATAAAGGAGGGCAGCCGAGTTTTTCGGCGAATACAATGGATTTAGCTAATATGAGCCCAAAAGAAGTTAGAGCACTGATTAGAAAAGAAGAAGTGACATGGCCTACATCGGGCATGTCAAGAGGGCATATACAAGCAAACTTAGCCATAGTGCCAAAGGATTTGGCTTTTGATTTTCTGTTGTTTGCCCAGAGAAACCCGAAACCGTGTCCCATCTTGGACGTAACAGAGCCTGGTGATCCGGAGCCAAAAATTATGGCAAAAGGTGCCGACATAAGATTTGATATTCCAAAATACAGAGTTTATAAAAAAGGTGAACTTGTTGATGAAGTAAACAATATCGAAAAATACTGGAGAGACGATTTGGTCGGATTCCTGCTCGGTTGTAGTTTTTCTTTTGAATCCGCCATGTTAAATGCATCTATTCCCGTAAGACATATAGAAGACAATCACAATGTGCCGATGTACATTACGAATATCGAATGTGTTCCTGCAGGCAAATTCCACGGTAAGATGGTTGTAAGCATGAGACCCATACCTTTTAAACAGGTGCCGAGAGCTGTGCAAGCCACATCAAGATTCCCTCAGGTTCACGGGGCTCCAATACACATCGGTGATCCCAGCTTAATCGGTATAAAAGATATAAACAAGCCTGACTTTGGAGATGCATCTGTTATTAAAGAAGGAGAAATGCCGGTATTCTGGGCATGCGGCGTCACGCCTCAATCTATTGCCATGACCAGCAAACCCGACCTGATGATAACACATTCTCCAGGTCACATGTTCATCTGTGATCCCATGGATGAGGATTTAGCCGTATTATAAAAAGATACTCCCAAAAGGCGAAGCCATAAATCAGACGGCTTCGTCTTTTTTTATCCAATCTTTTCATCTAATATTTTATTTTTATAGACATAAAATAATTTTGTAATTAATCATAAGAATGGAGGTAGATTAATGCCCGCAGGTAATAAGCAGATCGAAGAAAAAAGTCTAAGCATATTGGAAGACCAATTGAATTACGAGGCTTTGGCAGTGAAAAAATACAATCAGGCATCACAAACATGCACAAATCCTGATATAGTAAACCTTTGTAATGATGCAGCAGCAAGGCATAGACAGCACTTTGACCAACTTTTGGGTTATCTTAACTCCCATAATTAAGAAAGGAGGATACCGATGCAAACAAGTAAAACCTTGACGGAGCAAGACACCATGAATGACCTGTTGACAATGGAAAAACAAATTGCATCCGCCTATAACGTAGCAGTGACAGAGGCTTCCTGCCAAGAATTAAGGCAGACACTGACAAACTCTTTAATTGGTACTCAACAAATGCAATTCGGTGTTTTTGATATCATGAGAAAGCAAGGATGGTATCAAACAAAGGATGCACAGGAGCAAGATGTAACAAATGCTAAAAACAAGTATAACGGAATAAAGAACCAAATATAATATAAAAACAATATCTCCTTTTCACATAGTGAAAAATAATAGATTTTAAATTAATACAGGCTATATAGAACAACTAACTATACAGCCTGTATTATTTTTACTGAACTATGTTATAATTTTATTAAAATATAGATTTGAATATATCAAATGGGCAAGCAAGCACAGGTATCATTCTGAGTGAAGCGAAGAGTCTTGAAAGCTCAGATTTGTGATGATGCCCTTATACTATTAACAATAAAAGAAAGGCGCCTATCATGGAAAGATACAGCAGAAATATGTTGGCTTTATCAAAAGATGAAAACGAGTCATTAAGAGAAAAAAGAGTTTGTGTAATCGGGTGCGGAGGCTTGGGCGGCTATATAATAGAAATGTTGGGGAGACTTGGTGTTGGAACTATTGTTGCCGTTGACGGAGATGTTTTTGAGGAAAGTAATTTAAACAGGCAATTGCTTTCGGATATGACGAACCTGGGTAAAAGCAAGGCTTTTGAAGCACAAAACCGTATGAAGAAAATTAACCCTGATATAAAAATTATCCCTATATCAGAAAACTTTACAGAAGATAATTATAAGTCCATCCTATCCGGCTGCCACGTTGCAATCGACGCATTGGACAATATTAAAAGCAGACTTCTTCTTCAAGAATGCTGCGAGAAACTTAGCATACCTTTAGTCCACGGGGCCATAGGCGGCTGGTATGGACAAATCACCACCATTTTACCGGGGGACGGAACTCTTGATATAATTTATAAAGGATTTAAAGACGAGGAAATAAAAAAAACCATGGGGAATCCGCCTTTTATTCCTGCTTTGGCGGCTTCCCTTGAGGTTTCTGAAGTTGTAAAAATCCTTATAAACAGAG
>CAZMPR010000044.1:3601-5602 GCA_964568265.1 uncultured Clostridiaceae bacterium
TTTATCAATCTGTTAGATAACAGTTTTGATTTAATTGAGTTTTAAAATAATACTCTCTATAGCAGTGCCGCTGCCTCTTCGTCTATAATCACCGTTACACCTTGATGCAGCTGCAGCACGGATGCGGGTACTTTTGGCGTAATGGGTTCTTTCAAAGCCTTTTTGATTGCTTCTGCCTTTGCCTTGCCGTTTGCTATAAGCATTATACTTTTGCAATGCATAATGCTTCTTATGCCCATTGTTACAGCGTGTTTCGGCACCTCATCTATACTCTCAAAAAATCTGGAATTTGCTTTTATAGTTTCTTTATGGAGCTTAACCCTATGGGTAATCCCCGGGAAACTCTCACCTGGCTCGTTAAAACCAATGTGTCCGTTATTACCCAATCCTAAGACCATTAAATCTATACCGCCCGCTTTTTGAATTCTCTCCTCATAATCCATACATGTTTTGTAATTATCCCCCAATTGGGCATCGGGAAAGTTTGTATTTTTAATATCAATATCCACATGGCTAAACAAATTATCTAACATAAACCTCTGATAGCTGTTTGGATTATTACTGTCCAATCCCTCATATTCATCTAAGTTAAATGTGATGATATCCTTAAAAGATAAAGTCCCATTCTTATACATTTCGATAAGTTCTTTATACATACCTAAAGGTGTACTTCCCGTCGGCAGCCCCAAAACCGCCTTTGAATTTGATTTAACAAGATTACCTACATGTTCCGCAGCCAATTTGCTCATTTCATCATAATTTTTAGTTATTTTTAGATTCATTAAGCTCACCTCTATAATATTTTCTTTTTTAAGAATAATTCAATTTAATTCTATCCGCAATCTGTTTTTATTTTATATCAAGAATCACCCAATGTCCCGCTCTATATCTGTATATCATTAAGGTCGCTTCCACCACATATTGCAACGTTGTTGCCACCCATACGTAAGCGATATGGCCGTCTATTAAGAACACAATGGCAAAAATAAGAGGCAGCCTGACTAAGAAATTTGTTATAAGAGAAATTCTATAAGGGCCTTTTGTATCCCCAGCACCTTTCAGCACTCCGGATAAAGCCATTCCTACGGCAATGGGTATTTGCTCAAAGGCCGCAATCCTTATACATATGGATGCCAAATCAACAGTCCCTATATCGCTGCTAAAAACACGCATAATATAAAAAGGAAATATATAAAATACCAAACCTACAATTCCCATAAGAGCTGATGAATAAATCACACATTTTTTTGCCGCAATCTTCGCCATATCATATTCGCCTGCACCAAGATTCTGCCCCACCAATGTAGTCGCAGCCACGGCAAAACCAAACCCCGGCATAAAAGAAATAGATTCTGCTGCCACAGCCAATGAATTGGCCGCAAAAGCCACAGTTCCCAACCGGGCTATCCAAAATGAAGATACCAAACGGCTGCCTTCATTCATAAGCTCAGACATCCCAGCAGGAATGCTCAAATCTATTAAACTCTTTAAAGATTCTTTGTGAAATCTAAATAGATTTTTTCTCCTTATTTTCACTCCTTGGGTACCTTTTATTAAATAGATTAAGCATATAATAAAACCGACAGCTTGAGCACCTGCTGTTGCTATTGCGGCACCTTTTGCCCCCAACGCAGGAAAACCGAATTTACCGAATATAAGAACATAATCACCGACTATATTAAAAGTATTGGCAACCAAAGCTGCCACCATAGGAACCACTGTGTTCCCTGCTGCCCTCAGCACGGAAGTTGTTATCATTTGAGGTATGAGAAAAAAAAGTCCCGTAAATACAATCCTTGTGTACTGTGTCCCTATTTCTATAACAGCCGGGTCTTTAACTATAGCTATAAATATGGTTTTGGTAAGAATTATCCCTAAAAAGCCTATAATGAGTGCCAAAATTGTTCCTAGGCTTAGGGAAAGCCCGGCTATATACTCAGCCCTTTCGGTATCTTTCGCTCCTATATTTCTCGCAATTAAAGCTGTTGCGCCCACACCAAC
>CAZMPR010000044.1:5612-9493 GCA_964568265.1 uncultured Clostridiaceae bacterium
GTAAACATTATGGAAGCCCCTAAATTTACCCCCGACATATCCACCGGTGTAAGTCTTCCCACCATTGCCGTATCTACTGTCCATACAAGGGTATGCAGCAACATTTCCGCAATAGCCGGAACCGCCAACTTAAAAATTTGTCTGTCTATACTTTTTTCAGCCAATGTCATAAAATCCTCCGTAACTTGCACTTAGAATTTTCATAATTCAATTATTTGACTTTTTAGTCTTATATGCTGTTCGAGGTGGCAGCATCCATTTTTTTGCTTACATAAAGGCTTCTTGCCGTGACTGCCGATAAGACAACCAGCCCGCCTAAAATCGCAAATAATGTAGGTTTTTCACCGGAAAAGAAAAATACCCAAATAGGATTCAGTATAGGCTCCACAACCGTGATAAGTATCGCTTCAATTGCCGAAATATGCTTCATTGAAAGGGCATAAAATATATAAGCCATCCCCAACTGAAAAACTCCTAAGAAAATCAAGCCCAATATGCTTCTTAAATCAGGCATAGTTCTGAAAATAAAAGGTATGGCAACAATGAATGTCAATATATTGCCCAGCCAAGCTGTTTCCACGGGAGAACCATCTTTTTGGAGTCTTAGAGCTATAGTCACACAAGCTAAAAAGAAACCGCTGACGACTGCCAGAACATTTCCCAACATATTGCCGGCACCAACATCATCTATAAAGAAAAGAATCATGCCGGCGAATACAAAAACCATAGTAATCCAATCGTACCGATAGATACTCTCCTTTAATAACCATGCACTGAGCAGGGCTACAAATACCGGTGCGGTAAACTGCAATAGAATAGCATTAGCGGAGGTTGTAAGCTTATTGGCAGTGATAAAAAGTATTACCGTAGCCGCATAACATATGGAGCCGCCTATCTGTGCCTTTGACATAGTAAGCTTAGGCTTTTTTATATAAGCCAGAACCACAAAGGATGCTATAAAGCTTCTTGTGCCTGCTATTGCCATCGGACTCCAATCCACAAGCTTTATCAATACTCCTGCTGTGCTCCACAACACGGAGGCAATGATCAAGTATATAATCGCTTTTATTCTGTCGTTTTTAAATGATATCAACAAAGCACACCCCGCTATATCAATCTTTTCCCCAGTATCTTTCGAAAAACTTCTCCGCGTTCTTATAACAAACAGCCTCAATTTCATTGGTTGAAAACTTTGCTCTTTCCATGGCCTCTGCTAAATACGGCAAATCCTGGGCACCTTTTAACTCCAAATCACCTTCGATACCGTCATAATCGGTTCCGAGGCCTACTACCTCCAAGCCGCCTACTTTTATAATATGCCTGATATGCTTTATCATAGCTTCAGTAGTGCTTTTTCCATCGGGTGATAGAAAATCTCCGCAGAAATTGATACCTGTTATTCCGCCTTTATCTGCCAGTTTTTTAATCATATCATCAGTGAGATTTCTTGAAACATTGCAAATGCTTCTTGCATCTGAATGGGTCGCCATAAAAGGCCTTTTCCCATGTTTGTATACATCATAAAAGCCTCCGTCGGATAAATGGGAAACATCTATGATTATACCCAAATCGTCCATCATTTCTACGGTTTCCATACCAAAAGCCTTCAAGCCGTTATTTTGATATTTGTACTCGTGATTGGGATAACCAATGCAATTTTCATAATTCCAAGTTAGGGTTATAACTCTAATCCCTCTTTTAAATAAGTCTTCAAGCTTACATAAATCGCCTTCTATGATCCCGCCTTCTTCAACAGTTAAAAAAGCGGAAATCTTGCCGACTTTTTTATTATCAATATAATCTTTGTAATTCTTTGCTATAACAATTTTGTTCTCTAAATCCTTTATACCTTCATTAAAAATGTCTACCATAACCAATGCATCATCATGGTAACTTTTAGTGACAGGTGAACTTCCCAGGTCTACATAGCATGCGAACATTTGCGCCACATAGTTTGATTTTATCAGTCTCTCTACATCTACATGTCCATTATTTTGATACAACGTCTCATTGTAATTGTGTTCTCTTCGTAAAGCAAACAACCTTCCCAATGTATCTACATGAAAATCTATGAAATATATATGTCTCCTCCCCCTTCTATCAAATATTCATACTAACAATCTATGCGTTATTCATTTTTTTAGTATATCATTATAATTTCTAATTTACCATAGTTGAGGTTTCTAAGCTTTAATTGAACTATATATCGTTTTACCATCAACAACCGTTGCCACTAACTTTATATCTAAGATTTCCATAGTATCAATACTAAAAATATCTTTGCTTAGTACCGCAAAGTCAGCCTTTTTACCTATTTCCAATGTGCCCCTATTTTTTTCTTCGCCTGCAGTATAAGAAGGACTCCAGGTATAAGCTTTTACTGCTTCATATACAGAAATTCTTTCATCCTCATAGAATGGTGCGGCATCTTTAACCCTTTGCCTGCTGATAGCTGCATACATACCGGTAAAAGGGTTCAAATCCTCAACGGGAGAATCCGAACCGAATGTTAAAACAGCCCCGCTTTTTAACAGACTGTTAAATGGATAAGCCCATCTGCCTCTCTCACCCCAATACTTATTAATCAAATCTATATCCTCTAAAAGGTGGATAGGCTGAACAGAGGCAATTACTTCCAATTGCGCAAACCTTTTTATATCATCCGGATTCAGAATCTGGGCATGCTCAATCCTGTGCCTCAAGCCCATGGAAGGATTATTTTGCTTTTCAATAACATCCAGTACCTCTTTGTTAGCCCTATCTCCAATGGCATGTACTGTAACGGGATAACCTAAACTCATGCTCCTTCTTATACTTTCCTCGAGCTTATGCCCATGCTCTATCGGTATACCTTTCCATCCTGAATGGTCAACATAATCATCCATCATCCACGCGCTTTGTGAGCCCAGTGAGCCGTCTGTAAAAAGTTTTGTTGCCCCAATTTTTATAAAGCCATCATTAAATTCGCTTTCCATACCTGTTTCGATTAATTCCTCCAGCACCGTTAAAGTAGGGTTCAATGTAAACCTTAAGGTAAGCAAACCTTTATCCTTTATTCTTTTTAAGGCCTTGTACAAGGTATAAAAGGAAGTATCATTTTGCAAAGACATACTATGCACCGCCGTAAAACCTAATGAATGTGCCTTTTGCATTCCTTGTAATAAAGCTTTTTCTATTAATTCATCGTCTGGATAGGGAATAACGCTACGGACAATGCTTTGGGCGTTTTCTTTTAAAACACCCGTAGGTATACCGTTTGATTTTTCTATTTCACCGCCCTCAATTGAAGTATGTCCACCGATACCGGCTAATTCTAATGCAAGGCTGTTAACCCATGAAGTATGGCAGTCTTTGCTTATAAGGTAAACGGGATTGCGCGGTGAACTTTTGTCGAGGACTTCTTTAGTCGGGAGCTTCCCACCCCAAAGACTTTTATCCCAACCTCCGCCGGTTATCCATTGGCCGGGCTGCGTATTCGTAGCCTTATCCCTCACAAGTACAGCACACTCCTCTATGCTTCTGACACCTCTCAAGGAAATTTCATTCAAAGATAAACTATAATCTAAAAAATGTATATGAGAATCAGTCATCCCGGGGATTACGGTTCTCCCTTCCATATCCCAAACTATATCCTCGTCTTTAATACTTCTCTTTAATTCTCTATAATCTCCCAATAAAACAATCCTGTCCTTTTCAATAATCATACTGTTGTAGACAGAATTAACCTTATCCATACTATAAATTTTCGCATTTGTAACTAATGTTCTCATACAACCCCTCCGGTTAATTATAAAAATATTGCCTTAAACCTATTCATGCTTTCTATAAATTCATTTTTCCCGCCTTGAGCCGGATGTCTTACATAGAAATGAGGCATATTT
>CAZMPR010000045.1:0-9439 GCA_964568265.1 uncultured Clostridiaceae bacterium
ATATGATGTGTAGCGCTTGCATTTCCTTCTAAATAAGCCTGCAGTTTATCGTCGTTATCTATAGTATCTGCAGTCGGCGTTATCAACTTATAATCCGGATCCACTTTTGCCAATACTGTTGCTATATTTTTTATATAGATTCTAAAAATATTTTTCACTGTTTCAAGATCTTCCCGGGTATTCAAAAATCCCTCATCAGCAAGAACAATTTTCAATGGGTCATTATTTTGAATTTTTACAGATCCTCTTCCCTTAGGTTCCAACAGGAAAGAAATAATATTGAGTGTCTTATTCGAGCCTTTTTGACCTATTAATTGTACCCCTCTGCGATTCATATCCGAACCGGGTGTAGGATCCGGCAAAAATGCACCGCTGGTATATAAAGCGTTTAAATCATCAGGCGGTAAGGCCTCATCTTTGGGATTTGTCGTAAACGTGGCAGTAAAGGCAGGATGAGTAGTCAAGTTTTTCCCCACATTTGGGTTGTGTTGAATGACAGGTATGCCCGCTTTTTCCAACTCACCGGATGGTCCTATGCCGGAAAGCATCATTAACTGAGGGCTATTGATACCTGCTGAAACAATGACCTTTTTATTTGCAAAGGCATCCATGCACTTACCCTCATTTATGAATCTAACCCCGATTGCTTGTTTTTGATTGTTAATTAGCACCTTAAGAGCTGTGGTTTTTAACAGTACCCTCAATCTTCTTCCATTTACACCTATCCCATCTTTTGTCATGATATCCGATGATAAGAATGCTGTATCCGAGCTTTCTCTCACCCCATTTGGCACTTGATATAATTGCCATCTGGTAAAGGCACCCATTGGCGTATTCGGATCATTATAGTCCAATATCCTGGGAAAGCCCGTGGCGCATGCAATAGAAAAAGCAAGTTTTTTAGCCATATCTATCGTATTTACAGGTGTTTGCCTTATATCCAACCGCCCATGTGTTCCCCGGGCTCCGGGGTTGTTTGTTTGGCCGTTATAATTCTCTAATTTTACGAACTGCCTTGTTTCCTGTTCCGGTGACCATTGCTGCCCCAGATACCTTTCCCACTGCCTCATATTAGCCTGAGAGGGTCTTACATATTGTTCATTGTTGACAGAAGAGCTGCCTCCTAATGTCCTGCCGCCGGTCCAATCCAATGTGCGATTGGCCGCACCTTTTTGCGGAACGCCTTTACCCTGCCAAAAATACCGTGCTAAAAAATCATCCGTCAAAATGAAGGGCGGAGCAAAAAGAGAATCCCTTATCGGCTGTTCTGTGCTATTGTTATCACCTGCTTCCAATACAAGTACTGACGTCCTTTTGTTTTCAGTAAGTTTATTGGCTATCACCGCACCCGCAGGACCGGTACCGACAACTATAAAATCAAATGTCAGGTTCTCAGTGGTTTTTTGATCCATTAAACTAACCCCCGTTAAAAATTACTATCATCTCATCATATGTAAGGGGTTAAGTATTTGGTACCAATATTAGTCATATCTGCCCGCAATTATACATGCTTCTTTCAAAGCATATTCTAATGATATTTCTGTCTATTTTTTTATATGTAGCATTTTTATTAGATTACATTACTCGATAACTACAACGCCATCCTCTTCCACTGTGACAGTCATACCTGTCTCCACGGCCTGTAGAAACTCATCTCCAAGACTGTCCACCGTGGGCATGGAAGCCTCTGTCCATACATCCGCCAAAATAACTCCTGCTGCCGCCAAAGAATCAATAGGCTTGCTGAATAGCAGGCAAGCCGGCTGACGCGATAAAGCCGCGGCGCAGTACAACACCATACCGCCTGTTGTGGAACCTATGGTTTGAGGCAAGCACAGGGCCTTGCCATACATAGCCTTATTATATATGTCCGGATTGTTTTGGTCAGAGCAGGTGGCTTTTTTATCCCCGAACATCAAACTCTTTTGGAAGCTGGCTAAGGTATTGAATCCCCCGCGGGAAACAAGAGCCTCCGCCTCCACTGTACCCGGCACTACTACACGTCCCTGAAACCGCTTCATATCAGCTCACCTCCCCGGAAAGTTTCTTTAGAATATCCTCGTCGGTATAGTACCCCGCAGTAGTATAAGTACGCAGCTTGTTAGAATTTGTAATTACCGGCATTTTACCGCATAAAGGATTGTTCATATACATCAAGGGGCAAATACTGCTGACAACTACCCCAATATTTTTTAAAATATCTTTTTCAGACGTATTATTAAAGGTCTTCAAAACAGCAGGAGCAGTGGTAAATACTGTAGGTATGGCCACCTTGCTGCGATCCTGCGCCCTGAGAGAATCAAATAACTGCCCTGTCCAATCTTTAAGTTGATTAAGTGAAAGATGAGGGCATCCGATAAAACAAAGCTTTGGTACAGCTTCTTTGTCCTTCCAAACTATAGGATAATTGTCTTTCACCCGTTCAAGCTCCCCGTCATCTATAACATAGGTCTTGGCCCCGTCAGCAATCAATCTCTCACCCAGTTCCGTTGCCTCGGGGGTAAGGTTTTCGATATGGTATAGGCCTACTGCACCGTTGCTGGCCGTGGCAGCACCAAAATCTTTCAAATAATCTCTAACTTCCTGAGTGAGCTCGGTTCCCAACCATTTATCCAATCCTTTCACATAGGGAACATCTTCCATAACCTTCATACCGATAGCACTGCCCAATACCTGCGCTTCCGGACGTTTATCGGTTTTCACTTCAATTATCCAATTTGCATGGCGGCCTTCATCTGTTAAAAGACCAAAGTATGGAACACATCCCACTATACTACCGAATAACTCCAAGATACCCGAGTTGCGATTGCATCGGGCCCCGCATACGCTGTTTGCATATACCACCGCACTGGACTCTGCCCAAGACAGGATTTCCCCGTACTTTGGAATATTCCCCACCTGATCCATATAACAGGTGCAGGTATAAGCATCCTCGGACATAATACCCAGTTTTTGCAGTTGCGCATCATAATCTTTTTGTTTTGAATACATCACTTTGAAGAATATATTTTGTAGCAAATTAGCCGGCACATTCTTATCAAGAGGGCGGGGGTCTACGGAAAAGGACTGTTTGGAAACAGCTCCGGCTTCGATAAGCTGATCCATCAACTCATACACCGGCTTCATAACCGATAAACCGAAACTGGTGACTAAATGCCCCTTTTCACCGGTAACGGGCACCATCTTCTCCGCACCAAAGGCTTCACCATACATCACCAAAGTTTTCATAACCTTAGCAAGAGTTTCACCCCTGCTGCCGTCTAATATCTGTTGTTGTTCCGAAGTAAGCTGCATAGCCATGTTCACTCACTCCTTTCTTTTACAATTTCATACCCACATCCCAGGCGCTCCAGATTACTGTGCGAAGATTGCCTACTTTGACCGCATCTCCTACTGTCATGGCACGCTTACCAGAGCTTTGAAGAGGCATAGGCTTATAGCCTACTGATAATATGACGCTGTCCGCCTCGATTTTGAATTCCTTTCCATTCTTGTCCGTGACCAGAACGCCATCATCAAGTATTTCTTTAAGCTTTGTTTCCAAGTACACCGGAACCTCATAGGTCTTAAAGAAGTCCCTAAGATAACTGGAATTAGCCAGACATACACCGGTTACAGCGATAAGATCTTGCTTCATCTCTACTATAGTAGGTTTTTTGCCATCAAGATACAGCTCATAAGCAATTTCGCAACCGGTTAAACCGCCACCGATGATAACCACGTTTTCTCCTACTGACTTTTCTTTTGATAGATATTCAATGGCTTCTATTCCCTTTTCAAAACCCTTAACCGGCAGGCAAATAGATTCGGCTCCCGTGGCCACCACTACTTCATCTGCATCCAATGTATTTATATCCTTTATTTCAGTATTCAACTTAATTTCTATTTCAGGGTATTTGGCGATTTCCCTTTGATACCAGGTCAAAAGCTCCCTGTCTTTTTCCTTAAAAGACGGAACCGATGCCCAAGCGAATACCCCTCCCAATTCATCACCTTTTTCATACAAAGTAACGGTGTGTCCTCGTTTTGCAGCTACTATTGCCGTTTCCATACCACCAATACCCCCGCCTATAACGGCGATTTTTTTACTCGTTGCCGCAGGGACTATCTTATATTTTTTAGATTGCATAGTCCTGGGGTCAAGAACACAACGAGCGATATGAGCGGCATCGTAAATAGATTGGTCATTGGCTACACCTTTGTAATGGCTAAAATTAAAACAGGCATTGTGACAGCATATACAAGGTCTTATATCCTCCAACCTGTCTTCAATAAGTTTTGTGAGCCACTCTCCGTCTGCCAGAAACTGACGGGCAATACCCACACCATCAATCCGGCCTTCTGCAACGGCTTGAGCCCCCACCTCCGGCTCCATGCGCCCCGCGCAAACAACGGGAATATCCACAAACTTTTTAATATGAGCCACATCCTCTAAATTGCAGTTTTTGGGCATATACATAGGCGGATGTGCCCAATACCAGGAATCATAGGTGCCGTTGTCGGCGTTCAGCATATCATACCCTGCATCCTGCAAATACTTAGCCGCTTTTTCGCTCTCCTCCAGGTCGCGGCCGACCTCAGTATAATCTTCTCCCGGAATAGCGCCATAACGAAAATCCTTCATCTTAGAAACTGCAGAGTAACGTAAAGATACGGGGAAGTCATTACCGCAGGCTTCCTTGATTGCCTGTACAATCTCCACCGGAAAGCGGTATCTGTTTTCAAAAGAACCACCGTATTCGTCGTTACGTTTATTTGTATATTCCATGGTAAACTGATCCAACAAATAGCCCTCATGTACCGCATGTACCTCCACACCGTCTACACCGGCTTCCATACATAGCTTAGCTGTCTTGGCAAAGCCATCAATAATCTCCCGGATTTCCTGTAATGTGATTTCGCGACAAATAACCTTGTCCGACCATCGGGAAGGTAATTCACTGGGGCTGGCAGACTGATAAGGTACATCGATAATTGGTTTTGCCAATGTACTCAAAACCGGATTGTTATGAATTGCAACTAAATGATCTGTAATAGCCCAGGAACGTCCCATACCGGCAGTCATCTGAACAAAAAGCTTGGCACCGGTCTTATGTATCTCATCCATAAAGGGCCTCAGGTCCCGGAACATTTTTTTGTTTTTCCACAGCCACCGCCCGCCTATAGTGTCTCTGATCGGCGCAATGCCGGGAATGATGAGTCCTACATTATTTTTGGCCCGCTCCAAAAAAAAATTGGCAGCCTCCTCATCAAAATGATTGGGCTCCATCCATCCAAACAAAGAGGTGCCACCCATGGGGCAAAGAACAATTCGATTTTTGATTTCCACGTTACCTACTTTCCAAGGGATAAACAATGGCTCAAACTTCGGGTCCATAATATCAACTCCTTTTTTCATTTTTTAAAGCAGTTATTTTATTTATATGTTTTAAAACATTTTCTTTATTATAAAATCCCATGATTTATACACCGCAATAGTTGCTATATCCGCTACCTGCTGGCACCGCCGCCGCCGCTTCTGCCGCCGCCGAAGCCTCCCCCACTGAAACCCCCGCCAAAACCGCCGGATCTGCCTGAACCACCGCTGAAACCGCCGAAGCCGCCGCTAAAACCGCCTCCCCTGCCTCTGTAATTGCCTCCTTTTTTAAACCCTCTTCTGATTAACAGAAAGACAATGAGTATGATTACTATCATTATCCATAGCGGAATTTCGCTGCCTTCCCCTACAGAATAATTTTGCAATCCGGAAAGGCCTTCCTTTTCCAGGTCTAAATCATATTCTTTCGCAACCTCCGACGCCACCGCCATGAAGGTGTCTTTGATTCCTTTTGAAAAATCTCTATCATCAAAGGCGGTCATAGCATAATCATCAAGTATAGCCCCTGCTTTTCCGTCATTTATTGCACCTTCCAGACCGTATCCTACTTCTATGCGAATCCGGCCTCTCTGATTCTTCCTTAGGCTTTCATCGTTTACCAAAATCAAAACACCGTTATTTTTGGCCTTATCCCCTATGCCCCATTCTCTGAACAGCTTTACGGCATAGTCTTCTATTTCCATTCCTGAAAGGTCTTTCACTGTAACAGCTACAATCTGAGCTTTGGTTTTATCTTCAATTGTTTTGCCAACCTTTTGCATTTCCTGAATATCGCTTTTATCCACAATACTGGCATAATCAAAAACCACGGTATTTGCCGCCGGTTTTGCGGGCACTGACTGTGCAAAGACTAAGCATCCCCATGTAGAGGCAAAAATTATGATTGACAAAAATAGTACCGATAATTTAGCCATACGATATCTGTAGTTCTTCATGTTATACAAATTATTTTTACGATTAATCAACGGTTCTCACCACCTATACTAAAACTCCACCTTTGGAGCTTCTTTAGCTCCTGCAGCTGCCTCAAAGTAATCCCTCTGTTGGAAATTAAAAATCCCGGCAATAATGGATGTGGGAAACTTTCTTACTTTGACATTATATGACTGAACAGAATTATTGTAGTCCATGCGGGAAACCGCTATACGATTTTCTGTCCCCGCAAGCTCATCGGAAAGCTGTCTGAAATTCGCATCGGCTTTGAGCTCCGGATAATTCTCTGCTATCGCAAGAAGTCTGGATAAGGATCCTGTAAGCTCCTGATCCGCCTTCGCTTTATCACCCACAGTACCTGCACCCATGAGATTTTCTCTTGCCTTGGTGACTTCGGTAAATATCTTTTCTTCGTGGGAAGCATAACCTTTTACTGTATTGACCAAATTCGGAATCAAATCCATCCTTCGTTGAAGCTGATTTTCTACCTGACTCCAGGAACTTGTTACAGCTTCATCAGATGACACCAAACCGTTATACGAGGAAAAAATAGAGATTGCTATAACTACAAGTATCACCAACACTATTAAAACCGGACCAAATACCTTTTTCATCTAAGATCCCTCCTAAATCTAAATTACCTGTTTTTTTCTACCGTGATATTATATCTTCTTTATTTAATATAATATAATTTCACATACTAATCTATCTCAAAAAACCTCCATCTCTCCTTTATAATTTCTGCACGTTCAATTAATTCTCCTTTTAAGTCTACGCAAAAAAATATATTACTGGGATTAATTTCATAGTTCCTTCTAATCTAATTCAATAATATCGGTCGCTATTTTATCCACAAATCTTCTGTCATGTTCAACGATAATCATAGTAGGCGAGTATTCCAATATCATATTTTCTATTTGAAGTCTTGTAATTACATCAATATAATTCAAAGGTTCATCCCAGATAAATAAATGTGATTCTTCACAAATAGATTTGGCTAACAAGATTTTTTTCTTTTGCCCCATACTGAAATCCTCTATTGGTATATCAAATTGACTCCTGGAAAAGCCCATTTTCCTTAAAACTGTGAGAAGTTTCGTTTTATCTACCTGCTGTTTATCGACAAATTCATTTATATTACCGCTTATAGTGTGAAATTTTTGAGGAACATAAGAAATAGAAAGCCCTTTGGTTATATCAAGCCTGCCCTGCCAGGGAACATCTTCACCTAAAATCGCTTTTATAACACTGGTTTTGCCGCTCCCGTTATCACCTTTAAAAACAATACAATCTCCTTTATCAATCTTAAAATCTATAGGTTCAAAAATTTTCTTACTGCCATATACTACCGTGAAGTTTTCCGCATTAACAAATTGCTTTTTATGATGATCCAATACGGTAATTTGCAGTTTATCAGAAATTTCTACGTTTTTTAACAATTCTTCTTTTTTTTCTATAGCTTTATTATATCTTTTTTCTAAACTCTTGGAGCGTTTCATCATTTTCGCTGCCTTATGACCTATATAGCCCTTATCGGGTTTTATTCCTGATGCCCTTGTATTTTTAGTTGCCTCCACACTATCAGACCATGCAGCTTTTTCTCTCGAAGATTCTTTAAGCCTTCTTATTTCTTTTCTAAGCTTTTGGTTTTGTTCCAATTCATATTGGTCTTCCAAGTTTTTGTTCTGTTCCCAGGTATCATATGTTCCCTTTTGAAGAACTATCTTATTCTTTTCAATAGTCAATATATGGTCCACTATACTATTTATAAATTCTCTGTCATGAGATACTAAAATAAAACCTTTTTTATCCTTCAAGTATTTTGCTACTGCCTCTCTTCCACGTATATCTAAATGATTGGTAGGTTCATCGATTAGCAAAAACCTTTCCTCACCGGCAAATAGCAAAGCTAACAGGATTTTAGTTTGCTCGCCGCCGCTTAATGTTGAAAACATGCGGTATAAACAAGCCTCTTCTATCTCCAAAAGATTCATTTCTTTTTGCAGTTTCCACAAAATGAAATCAGGCTGTAAAATTTCTAATAAATCTAAAGTCATTATATTATAGTTTTCTATAGGAAAAGGAAAATAAACCATAACAAGCGGCTTTATGATAGTACCCGTATAAGAGTATTTATCCATCAATATATTTAAAAAGGTGGTCTTTCCGTAACCATTCCTTCCGATAAACCCTAACTTCCAATTAGTATCCAGTTTTAGGTTTAAATCATTGAAAATAGGTTCCAAGCTGCCGGGGTATTCAAAAGTTAAATTAGTAATATCAATTAATGCCATAATATTCTCCCCTCTGATATCTTCTATCACAGCGAGAACTTGCTTTTATAAAAAAAGTTGAGAATAGAAAACTCTCAACTAATCCGCAAATTATAATGCAGTTATTTTAAAAATATTTTAAAAAAGAGATTTCTCGCTAATACATGCATAGCAAAATTAGCCCTTGCCATGCAAGGTCAGTTGCCATACTGTTTAATTCATTAATTAGCAAGAAATTGTCTCATGTGGTCACCCCTTCTTCATCGGTAAATATATTATATCACAACTATATAACCTTTTATTAAAAAATATTTTTCTTTATTATTTCCAAATTAATATATCCCTTTCATGCTGAGGCTGATTCTGTTTCTCTCTATATCTACCTCTAAAACCATGACTTTAACAATATCGCCGACTTGCACTACATCCATTGGCTTATTTACAAATTTATCTGACATCTGAGATATATGTACTAAACCGTCTTGATGCACTCCAATATCCACAAAGGCACCAAAATCTATTACATTTCTCACGGTGCCTGTCAGTATCATATCAGGCCTCAGGTCTTTCATTTCCAATACGTCTTTATGAAAAATTGGCTTTGGCATTTCATCCCTCGGATCTCTGCCGGGTTTTTGAAGTTCCTTTATTATATCTCTCAGTGTGGGTACACCTAAACCTATTTCTTCCGATAATTTATTTATATCCATACTATTTGCCTTTTGGATTGCTGTTCCCAAGGCATTTCCCTCTCTTTCATCATAACCCAGTATGTCTAACAGTTTCCCCGCTGCATCATAGGATTCGGGATGCACCCCGGTGTTATCCAATATATTTTGAGACTCAGGTATTCTGA
>CAZMPR010000046.1:0-208 GCA_964568265.1 uncultured Clostridiaceae bacterium
AGTTCTTTATAACTTTCCGACATATTTATACCGGCAGCATTGCCTTTTATCACCAACCCCACCACAGAATAAAACACTAATGCAAGGAAAATTCCGACAGACATAGTGCTCCAGAAGTATTTGAAGTTCTCATGCGCCTTTGTATCCGTTAATGATGATAGCACGTTTAAGGGAGCGGATACAGGCGAGGACCTATCGCCTAAAAATG
>CAZMPR010000046.1:232-9418 GCA_964568265.1 uncultured Clostridiaceae bacterium
CCCGGGAAGGGAATCCCATTGTACTGCCCAATCCAATTAAGATAATTCCTATCGTGCTGATTGTGCCGGAAGATGTACCCATAAGTAAACCTATAACACTTGAAAGAATGAAAGATAACAATACAAATATCTTTTTGTTTATTAATCCGAAACTGTAATACAATATTGACGGTATAATACCGCCAGCCTTCCATATCCCTATCAGCATTCCAATCATAGACATAATATAAAAAATGTAAATGTTTTCGGATAAACCTTTATACATCATTTTTACGATTTCCAAAAACCTGTATCCATTTTTTATCGATATGACAAATGCTGCTATTATACCGATAATAATTCCCAAATAAACAGGTTTCTTTAAAAAAACTATATTAATGACTAAAGATAAGCTCATAACAATTATTACCGCCAAGCATTGGACATACGGTATTTTTCTTTTCATGTATTCACCGTCATTTCTTTAAAATAAATATCTTTCAAAATATATTAACGCTACCAAATAACTCTTCTATGATTTCAGCATAACTTGCCGGTATTGAGGAATACCAGGTTTTATCTTTTAGATATTCCAAATATTTTATTGAATTTTTAAAATGCAGCTTGTAAGCAACCAGGAACTGATGCTTAAGCCCAAACTTTTCGTAAAAAAATCTATTGGTTTCTTTATCTCCATATTTAACATCACCAATGATAGGATGCTTATCCAGGGATAAATGAGCTCTTATCTGATGAAATCTACCGGTTATCAATTCTACTTCTATTAATGAATAATCACCATTGCACGCCAATCTTTTATACTTTGTTATTGCTTTTTTACCTTGGTTCCGGCCATTGTCATATGTATACGCAATTTTTTTATCCTTATCTTTCGCCAAAACATTTGATATTTCGCCTCTATCCTCAGTTTTTCCTTTTACTATGCATAAATAATACTTAGAAATACCATTCTCCCTTATAGTTTCATTAACGGATTTTAATGCATTGTAATTCTTGGCTGCAATAATCAAGCCGGATGTATTCCTATCCAGCCTATTACACAGGGCGGGGCTAAATGTTAAAGAGTACTCATTGTTTTTCGGTTCCAAGTAACCCAGTACCCTCTGTATTAATGTATCATTATCCTTATCGCTATTAGAATGACTCAACAGTCCCGCGGGTTTATCTAAAATTAGGATGTTATCATCTTCATATATAATATCAATTTTTCCTTTGCTTGTTTTGTATTCTTTCTTCATCTCAAGTTCCTCTAAATATATGTTAATAATATCATTCATCTGCAATTTATAGTTTTCTTTTATTTTCTTGCCGTTAACTTCGACTTTTTACCATTAACTTTTACTTTACCTTTTCTTATATATTTATAAATCTCTTTAAGCGGGTAGTTTTTTAACAGCTTCCTTAAAAAGCGATCAATCCGTTGTTCATGCTCATTTTTGGTAATCTTAATCTTGTTCATTTTTCCTCCGATTTATCCTTATCCTATTCTTTATAGTTATAAAAACGCCGATAACAAAAACAATTATCAGTATAACAAAATAGTATATCAATATCTTTAATGCAGTGTTAGAAAAAAACTCCTCGGGAAATATATTAATAAGCCTGTCATATTTCGGGTCAAGCAACCACAAATCATTGCTAAAAAATATTTCATGAAAAATCGTAAAATACTTATTAAAATCTATAAACATCAGCATAGACAATATAAAAAAGGGTATTGAACCTAACAAAGGTGAAATCATCAGGCTTTTTCCAAAATTAATGTTAAGCCTTTTATTATACTTAACCCAAAAGATTAACGTAATCAAAAATAAAACCGCGGTATTCCTGGCAAAACCGATTGCTTGGAATATATTTTTGACATCAACCATGTGCAATTTATCCCTATCGCTAAAAAATTCTACTTCTTCGCCTTTTATAACAGAAACAAAATCAATATCTTCCCTCTTATCTTTGATATAATCCAATAAGTTCTCCGTCGCAGTTAATAATCCTGCCTCACTTATGCCTATCTCTTCGGCAATATTAAATTTGACATATTCTCTTCTATAATGATTTAAATCATAGGTAACAATATTTATACAGCTAAGCAATATAATTAAAGGCAATAAAACAACAACTAAAAAAAATACTATTTTATTCATCACTTTATATCTGAGATTCAAATCTAACATACTAAATTTTTCCTTTCTGATATCATTCCTCTTTTTCTCTTTTATTTTAGCAGCAAAAAATATTTTTCTAAACCCCAAATTTAAAATATATGATATCTATATTTTATCAAAGATTAAATTTAAAAATGAGTTTAATATTAATTAAATCATAGGTAAAAATAAAGAAGAGGTGATTACTATGAAAAAAACTATAAGCTTTTTTAAACATTATAATTCTTTAATTATAATAGCTATAATCTGCTCATTATTTACAATTTCATGCACTGCTTTAAAAAAGCCAGCCAAAGAAAAATCCATGCAGCAAGGCAAAGAGAAGGAAATTCCCAAGGAACTGGAAGAGCTTAACAGAAGCATTGAAAAAATTGAAAAAAACCTCATGAGTATTCATGAGAAAGAAAAGAAGCCGGATACAGAAGAAGAAGAAGGTAAAACAGACGATGAAAAACCGGAAAGCAATGAAAGCCAAGAAGAAGGCGGAGAAAAAAAAGATGACTCAAAAGGACAAAGCGAGCCATCTGGAAATAAAAAAGAACTGCAAATACAATTAAAACCGGAGGAACTCAGTAAGTATGAAGATGAAAAGAAAAAAATAGAAGATAAAGAAAAGAAAAATAAAGAAGAAAAAGAAGCAACAAAACAGTATGAAGCCATAAAAAAAGACTCGGCTCAACTCCATTCACTTTGGAATGATACCGAACCTGAGTTATTAAAGAGCCTGGCGCCACAGATTTCCATAAATAATTTTGAAAATGCATTAAACTATTTTACCAATAATATAGAAAAACCTGATTCCTATGCTAATTTAGTATCTCTATTTGAATTATATAAATTTCTACCTGACTTTTACGAACTGTATAATACAAAATATACACCGGAAATTGACAGGCTCAAGTTTGCGACTAAAAAGATTAAGCTTATTTCAGAAAATGATGATTATGATAATATGACAATAACCATGGATTATTTATCGGGAATATGGGAAAAAGCCAAACCAAAACTGGATAAAGAATCCATGGACTTAATAAATAAATTTGATTTGGCCTTAAGCGATTTAAAAGAATCAATAGAAAGCAAAAATAAAACTATAATACAAGTAAAATCGGAGGTTTTAATAAAAATTATTAATAAACTGACGGAAGAACCAAAGCAAGAAGAATCTTAGCAATATCAGTAACTATTTATTAAAAATCCTTCTAATCCACTTGCTTGTTTCTCCTGCAATCACCGGTATCATGCATAACAGGGTTATCACAGTCCAATCCTTATATCCTAATGGATATGTTTTAAACAAAGCTTGGAGAACCGGTATATATAAGACAATAATCAGCATTAAGAAAGATAACGCGGAAGCCCAAATTAGCGTTATATTACTGAGAAGCCCTATTTTAAACACAGAGTACCTTTCTGACCTGCTGGAATGTGCTCTTACCAACTCCGCTAAAATAAGAGTTGTAAAGGCAACTGTCCTCGAAACCAACAAATCACCGTCATAAATGCGTAAAGCCCATATATACGCCAAAAGTACTGATATGGTAAGAGCTATACTTTGCACGACAATACCGGATATCATTATACCGTTTAAAATAGGTTCACTTGAATCTCTTGGAAGCAGTTCCATAATATCGGGTTCACCCTTTTCAGTGCCTAAAGCCAAGGCGGGAAAACTATCCGTAACCAAATTCAACCAAAGAAGTTGTATTGGTAAGAGCGGAACGGGCAATTGCATCAATATACTTAAGAAAACGATTAAAATTTCTCCTACATTACAAGATAGTAAAAAGAATACGAATTTTCTGATGTTGCTGTAAATTATTCTTCCCTCTTCGACAGCAGAAACGATTGTCGCAAAGTTATCATCCATAAGAACAATATCAGCTGTTCCTTTTGCTACGTCGGTTCCCGTTATTCCCATTGAGACTCCGATATCCGACCTCTTCAGTGCCATGGCGTCATTGACGCCGTCACCGGTCATTGCAGTAATGTGGCCGTTTTTTCTTAAAGCCTCTACAATTCTTACTTTATGTTCCGGTGAAACCCTTGCATATACACTAACATCTTCCACCACATCCCGTAATTCATCATCACTTAAATTATCAATTTCAGAGCCTGTTCTGACAGCATCATCATTTTCAATTAACTCTAAATCCAAAGCAATGGCTAATGCTGTATCTTTATAATCTCCGGTTATCATAATAGGTTTGATACCGGCTTTTTTACATACATTTATAGCATCTTTTGCCTCCGACCTTGCCGGATCTATCATGCCTATCAAACCGATAAAAGTCATGTCTTTTTCAGCTTCTTCCGAATTGATATTCTTCGGCAGTACGTCATATTCTTTATAAGCAAATGCCAATACTCTCAAAGCTTGTTTTGCATAAAAACTGTTTATATGATTTATACTGTCTCTCATATCGGATGTAAGTTCACTTACGGTGCCGTTCATCAGTGTTTTGCCGCATCTATCGATTATTATATCCGGAGCACCTTTAGTAAATGAAACCACTTTATCTTTAAAATAATTACTGTGAAATGTTGTCATCATTTTTCTTTCTGAATCAAAGGGAATTTCCTCAACTCTTGGGCACTCTGTTTCGTAATCTTCTTTTTTCATTCCCGCTTTCATCGCTGCAACAACCAAAGCTCCTTCCGTAGGGTCCCCTATAATCTGCCAATTCTGCCCGCTTTCATCCTTTCTTAATAGGGAATCGTTGCAAAGCAATGCAGAACTCAGCAAAAAGATCAGCCCCTTATCTTCGGAACCGTTTATAACTGTAGTGTCAATAAGAAATTCTCCTTCAGGATTGTATCCGTTACCGGTTACCGCATAGTCCTTTTCACTTATGTAAGCTTTAACCGCGGTCATTTCATTTTGTGTTAAAGTTCCCGTCTTATCAGAACAAATTACATTAACGCATCCTAATGTTTCAACAGCCAGCAGCCTTCGCACTATAGCATTCCTATCTGCCATCCGCTTCATTCCAAGGGCAAGAACAATCGTTACTACGGCAGGTAAACCCTCAGGTATTGCGGCAACTGCCAGGCTCACTGCTATCATAAACATCTCCAAAATATCTTGTCCGCGATACACACCTATTCCAAATACAAAAGCACATATAACAAGGCATGCTATACCTAACCATTTGCCTAATTCATTTAGTTTTTGTTGCAACGGTGTTTTTTCATCGCTTATACTTTGTATTGCCTCCGCAATTTTTCCTATCTCTGTCTTAGCCCCCGTACCCGTGACAATTCCTTTACCTCTGCCATATGTAACAATTGTACTCATAAATGCCGAGTTATGCCTATCGCCTAACGGCATATCTTTTTCATATGCAAGTTTTGCATCTTTTTCTGCAGATACCGATTCTCCTGTCAAAGAAGCTTCTTCTATTTTTAGGTTAACAGTTTCGAACAATCTTATATCTGCTGGAATTATGTCGCCTGCTTCTATTAAAATGATGTCTCCGGGTACAAGGTTTTTTGCCTCTATTATTGATACTGAATCGTTTCTAACAACTCTTGCATGTGGTGATGACATCTCCTTTAAAGCCTCCAAAGCCTTTTCCGCTTTACCCTCTTGTATTACACCTAAAAATGCATTTATAATTACAATAGCAATAATAACAAGGGCATCTACAGTTTCACCTACAGCAGCGGATACCAGGCTGGCTCCTATTAGAATAATTACAAGAAAATCTTTCAATTGTTCAACAGTCTTTTTAAGCAGCGAATCTTTATCCTTTTCCTTTAAATCATTGCTTCCGTACTTATTCAATCTTTGCTTTACTTCTTCGTCACTTAATCCTTTAGCCAGTTCCACTTCGAGCTCTTCTGCAACTGTTTCCATGTTCTTTTTATACCATTCCACTAAAGCCTCACTCCTCATTGTATAAATACTGATTCTATTATTTGATTTTTAACCAATTTGTATTAACCGCTAAATACTGATAAAAAACAAAGACTTTTAATATGTTTAAACATATTAAAAGTCTCGCACATCCGTAGGACCTATACTGCCAGAAAGAGAATATTCTCTTTCGAGATTGTTGGCAGCAAAGAAAAGCGCTACTCCCTTTTAATTCTATATTCAATTTCTCTTACATTTTAGTAAAAATAATTTGATAAGTCAACATAAAGCCCTTAAATTAATTCTAAATAGCAGTTTTTTACTGTTTCCCCCATTATTTTTAAGGGCACCTTAACTTAACGCAAATAAAGTCTTGGTATATAATTTAGTTTCTTAATGCCTTGTTAAAAGAAAACTTTTTAAATCTAAGTAAGTCTATAAATATTTTGACCAAATAAGGATCAAACTTTGTTCCTGATAAATCTCTTAACTGTCGGATTGAATCATTCAAGTTTTTAGTTTTTGGCCGATTAGGCTCATGCAAAATATGATCATATTCATCAGCAATGGAGATAATACGTGTAAGAAACGGAATGTCAGCACCCTTCATGCCCTTAGGATAACCGGAGCCGTCCCAGTTTTCATGGTGAGCCAGTACAAATTCAGCCAATTCCCGTGTTTTATCGAAATAGTTCAATATCCTATACCCAATAACAGGATGCTGTTCTATTTCCCTAATCTCAGCCCGGCTGAGAGGTCCTCTCTTCTTCAATAAAGAACCCTCAATAATCACTTTACCAATATCATGAAGCCGTGCCCCTTCGGAAAGCCTTTGCATATCAAATTTAGACAGACTCAAAGCTTTTCCCAGTTCAAGACTTATTTCCTTTACCCTAAGGGCATGTCGGTTTTGTTCCTCACAACTTTTTGTCAAAAAATCAATTATGAGATCCAACTCATCTTTTTTAACATCATAGCTTTGCAGAGTTTTTTCTGAATACATCTTAGTTTCCGCTTTATCAAGCGCTCTTATTATATCTTCAAATGTATCTGATTTTGTATAAGAACCCATTGATATGCTGCATTTAATTGCCTTGATTCGTTGTACCGATACTCTTTCTCTAATCCTTTCGGCAATCCTTTTAGCTTCCTTATAATTTGTTCTGGGCAATATCATTACAAACTCATCACCACCCCAGCGTGCAATAATATCGTCATCTCGACAAACACCCTGCATTGTTTCCGCTATTTTTATAAGAAGCATGTCCCCAAAAGAATGTCCAAAAATATCATTTATCAGTTTTAAACCGTTTACATCGCCCATAAGAATTGATAAAGGTAAATTTCTTTTAGTATCCAACCTTTTTAATTCCTCTTCAAAAAATCGACGATTATAAAGACCCGTTAATGAATCACGAAAGCTCAGATACTCTATCTTTTTTCTATGTTCCTTTTCCTTAGTAACATCCCTGAATACAAGAACAACTCCATCAATCAAACCTTTACTATTAAAAATTGGAGAAGCAATGCATTCAATATAATACTTTTCTCCTTTTTTGGACATTAGAACTGCATTGTCCTTCAGTTCCTGAGCTTTATTAGTTTGGAATACCTTTTCTATGGGATCTACGACTATTGTTTCGTTTTTATCTTTTATCAAATTAAATATGTCTTTGTAGTTTTTGCTTGCAGCATCATTTTGCTCCCAGCCTGTCAATTTTAGCGCGACAGAATTCATTACCTCTATATTTTTATCACCATCGATTACCATAACGCCGTCACCGATAGATAACAGTATTTGATAATATTTATTGCGTTCATAGATGAGCATTTCTGTCGATTCCCTTCGCTGTACTGCGTTCCAGACACCGCTCATCAACATGGATATCTCATTTACATCCGTCTCATTGTAATCTGTCATTTTGTTTCCAAACCCTACAACGGCAACTATTCTATCGTCTATAATTACGGGAACCGACATAAATCTTTTTAATTGTATATGCCCTTTTGGATAACCTTTTTTTAAAGGATTAGATTGTACAAAATCATTTACTATAATATGTTTTCGCTGTCTGACTACCTCTCCCCAAATTCCTGTATTTTTTAGTTGATAAACTTTAGGCTCATCTTTAACAGCACATTCCTTCATGACACCTTTTGTCCACGAGTTAAGGATAAATTCTTCTTTTTCTTCATTGTAAAAGTAAATATAACCATATTGACTTCCGGAAATTTTCAACACTTCATGTAATGCATAATCTAACTGTTCTTGTTTGCTTTTAAAGCTGCGTGTCAACACTTCTAATAACAATTTCCCGTGTTTAAGCATACGATCTTGAATTTTGCTTTTTTCTTGTTCTTCCGTGATATCGCTGATATAAGCTCCGACGCCGAATTTGCCGATTGACATGGGAACGGGGAATTTTATTGATTTATAATATCTGTCATGCCAATGATCCTCAACAGTAACTAATTCCTGACGTTCCAACACTTTTAAGTCAACATTCCGCCATAGTTTTGCAAACTCATCATCAAGCAAATCGGAATCATCGTGGCCTATGATTTCACTATCAGTAAGACCAAAGAAATCCTTC
The DNA here is from genome assembly GCA_964568265.1 of uncultured Clostridiaceae bacterium. GTDB lineage: Bacteria > Bacillota > Clostridia > Lutisporales > Lutisporaceae > JAAYKT01. The sequence goes on from CAZMPR010000046.1 coordinate 8,851, forward strand.
ATTGTTTTATTTACAAAAATATATTTTAAATCTTCATCTTTAAGATAAGCAAAGTCCACGTTTTTGTCCATTAAAGCGATACTTAATTCTTTAAAACACTCCAACTCTTTACTCACCTTAGAAAGGTGCAGATTTTTTTTATAAAGTATGATTATAACGATGACTAAGGCGGCTAAAGCAAATAAACCGGGAAATGTCATTGTTTCATCCCCCTTAAAAATTTATCTTACTGTTAAAATGAAAGTCAAAAACCGATTATAAACTTTTTGGTTATATTTTGAATTATATTATACACTATTAGTGTTAAAATTTCACTTCTTTTACAAAATTAATATTAAATTATTGTGTAAAACCACACACTTTTTGCGATAAAAACTCTTGTCTATATTTCAAAGTTTTAAATGTTAGTGTATTATTAATATTAATAAAACTATAATATGGGGGGAATACAAATGGCCTATATCATAAACAAATACATTGATATCAGTGAAGAAGTCATGAATGGACTGGAACATAATAAACCTATTGTAGCTTTGGAGTCCACTATCATTTCCCATGGTATGCCCTA
>CAZMPR010000047.1:0-8952 GCA_964568265.1 uncultured Clostridiaceae bacterium
TCGTAAATATAGGCTGCGAATTTGCCAGCCAGGCTGCATATAAGCTCCGCCTGCTGATCGGCAATATGCCTTTAAGATAATTGTACGCCCCTGTAAATACTCCCAAATCATCACCACCTTAACCTATTAAGCTCATAAATTCGGACCTGAACCATTCCAAGGTTGCATAAGATATAATTTTAGATGCTGTACCGTCTATCCTTTTTGATGTCTCCATTTTGACCGGCATTATACGGCCCAATTTATCTAATACAATCCCGGTGTTCTCAAAACAATATTTGCATACAGGATTGTTCTGATAAATAACAAGCCTATCTCTCATATCCGCTTCAAGGGTCCTCATAGGATTGTTGAGCGCCTTAAATTCCTGAGGAATATTCACGGTTAGTTTGTCTCCGAATATCTCTATATAACGATTTTGAAAATCCTTTGCAAACCTGTTATCATATCCGCTTTTATACGGTTTTAAATCATATTCTACTAACAACTCAAAATGATAGTCAGCCACCAATGAGCTGTCTACTGAATTCCCTTCAATAATCGTGAGCCACCCTTGTCTTGCCCATTCTTCATAGTCTGCATCGTCCGGGCTGTTTTCTAGTTTACTTTCTGGGATCCAATAATGAGTATGTAAATATGTTTTCCTAACATTGGGCTTTTTTAAAAGCAGAGTGCTAGAGCATAGGTCTGTTGTTTCCGCAAAGTCATTGCCCGATATATAAAAACTTCCGACAAATTCCTTTAAATCGAAAGTTTCAAGATTAATTATTACGCTTTGGGGCAGCCATGCTGCAGATGCAGATTGCGGTAAATTAAAATCTTTGGCCAATACGAAAGCCTTTGTTGCGGAACTGGTTTTTGCCTCTTCTACCATCCCCCGGAGGAATCTCCACTTCTTTATCACGCCGATATCCGGATTAGACTTCACCCAGGAGCTTTCGTCCTGCCAAATTTCTTCTTCGCTGTCCTGGGTATGCAGCCATATCAACCAACGAGGTCGTACTATTTCCCCTTTCAATACTTTCCTTGCATCTTTCAAACGGGCATCAAGATAACCATCCCGGAAAAAGCCCTCTGTTGTTATTTCCCCAAATATAGGTTCATCCTGTGTAGATAGGGCCTGCCTTATCGGCATAATGGAAGTATTGTCTTTGAGCTCATGGACCTCATCAGCTGAACCAACCTTTAAGTTTCTTCCCTCCTTGGAACCCGTTCTCGCAGATATTTTTCTTATGCTTCCTTTGTTTTGGCTGCTAAACTTTCCCTTCTTATTTTTCTGCTTTCTGTTGCCAAAATAGATTCCCTTTATATTTCTTCGTGTCACCCTTTCAAGTGTCCGGCTCTCTTCTCTCATGGCATCAATGGCCTGGAACATTATATCAGCCTGCTCATGGTCGTTGGATGAACATAAAATCTTAGTTCCCATCTCACCGCAGAACCACTCAGCTAAGTTCATAGCACCTACCATAGGTGTTTTCCCGCATTTTCTACCAATGAGCATAAGGTATTCAAGGAATAGCCTTACCTGCCTGCCAACCTCATCATCATATATTTTAAAGCTGTAAAAAGATTCAATAAAAGCTTTTTGACGGAGAGTCAAAATAAAAGGCTTCCCGGCAAAGGGAGCCTCAAAGTGTTTGCATTCTTTTTCTATGAATTTTATTCGTTTGTGCGCATCCTCCATTTTGAATTCAATTTCGCTTTTCAAGCTGTCATATAAGACATCAGGCTTGTTCAGATATTGCCTCATTATGTCCAACATAAGCATCAGCTCGTTACCAATCAGTATCTCTCCTGATTTACATTTAGCCATGTACTCAGTCAAGTATCCCGGATATTTATTATAGAGCTTATTCATACTCATCTAGCCCATCATCATCATCATCTGCCTGGACAGCCAAATGCTTCATCAATTTATCCATGATATTTGTAAGTGCTGCAGAGTGTTTTGCTATCTCCCCGGATACAGGCAGGGTCCTTTGTAATTTGGCGTTCTCTGGGTGACTTTCCACCAGTCCGGAGACCAGAGCCTGTTCATTCAATCTTTTAAGATACAACTTTTCATAAGCAGCCTGTTCAATCAGCCCCTCCAGGGCCTGAAGTTTGTTTTCGTCAGAGTTGGGAAACAGTTTTTTCAGCTTGTCTATTTCCAGCGCTATTTCGGCATTTCCCATGTTCTCACCTACCTTTTCATGTTCTGAAAATTCCGATTTTAAAAAGTCAAAACTTTGGTGTATATCACGAAATCGCCCACTCACAGTATTTTGATTAAAGAAAAAAATGCTATGGGTGGGGGGGATCAGCAGCGCGTTGCCTCATCCGTTATACTTTTCAAACCAAAGTTCAATATAATCTATCCACTTATTAGGTCTGTTGTTTTCGCGTGCTCTTTCAATACATTCTTCTTTTGTTGCTTCACAAAATATAATCTCCGCGCCCAACTCATCAGCCAGTCTTCTCCTCTCATACTTTTCAGGATAGCCGCCTATTATATAAGCGTTATACCAATTGCCGTACCTTGTTTTAATCTGGCTAAACAGTTCGTCACGAAGTTTAAAAAGATTAAAGCGAATGTTGTTCGGTTTGATATATAAATCTTCCATGGTGATTGCCTGCCATAGGGCATCTACATCTACCACTATATCCCCATATACGTACATATCCCTAACCATGGTATTCTTACCCCCCAATGGAGGACCATATACTATATACACCCCCTGCCTGTTTCCAAACCTACGGTGTTCTTTATTATGGCAGTTGTGACAAATGATCTCTATCAAGTCCGGGTTCAGTGATACATTAGGATCATCTACATTATCCTCTGTAAGCTCTATTGTGTGGTGTCCTATAAGATATTTAAAATCTTTAGTATCTATGACCTGATAGGAACACCTGCTGCATTTGCCCCCGGCTTGTATTTTTAAATTATAGGAGAGATCTCTCCAGGGCTTGGAACACAAAAACTTATGAACCTTATCCATGACTCACCTACCAGTATTTTTTATCATCAATTTTTTGTTCATGCTCAAACTTCTTTTCGTCTAACCGCTCCTTGCCGGCATTCCTGCGCCACTTGTCCGGCTGTCTATTATTCAGCCATATAGCCATGGCCATGGTGTCCGGAGGAATAAATACATCAACTTCTACTACTTTCACTTCTTCCTTTTCGCATCTCCGGCCCTCTTCGTCATAATATATCTCCTTGCACTTAAATGCCCTTTCCTCTTTTGCATAGGTACCCACACACTTTTTATAAAGACTTCCTTCGACTTCATAGTCGACAATCTCTTTACTGTTTTTTAAGGCTGCCGATAATTCAGGATATTTCTGTGTATATAGTCTGAGCGTAGAATATGCGACTCTAAGCCGCTTCGCTATTTCTTTATCAGTCAATCCGTCTTTAACCCAGTGCTCAATTAGGAACATTTTTGGAGCTACATGGGTTATGTATTTAGTTTTTCTGCCTGCCATATAATCAACTCCAAAAGAAAAGACACCCTCTCGGATGCCTTATATTATTATTAAATTATTTACAAGCCTATTTTATTTACTGCATATTCAGCCTCTTCTTTACTAAAGCCTTCGTATTCTAATTGTTTAATCAATCCACTCTTTGAGAATGCTGTAAAGTCCAAATAAGTCTGTGCTTTTTTATATGCTTGTTCTTTCCAGTCTACTTTTATTTTGTTTACAGCATATGTAGCATCTTCTGTGTTAAACTCCTCATACTCTAACTGCTTTATTAATCCGCTTTTTGAAAACGCTGAAAAGTCTAAATAAGTTTGTGCTTTTTTTACAGCGTTTTTCTGCGCTAATGTTTCAACTACTGAACTGCTTACCGGCTTTTCTGGTTCTTTTTCTTTTTCAGATGGCTTAATTATATCAACCTTTTTATCGTCAATACTTGCCGTTTGTGTTTCTTGATTCCATCCTACTTCCTTGCCTAACATTTCAGCGGTTGCCCGAAGCGGTACATATGTAGTCCCGTTGTAGACAATTGTGTCTGCATCTACTTTCTTTCCGTTCACTGTTAAGTTTATTGAGTTCATCAAGACTTCTATTGTCATCTTCGTGCCTGCAGCATATGTAATTGCACTTATTATTAAAGTCAAAATAATTAAAGTTACTAAAAGCTTTTTAAAACCTTTCATGGAAACCCCTCCTATTTCGAATATATTATCTACCATATTCTACATAAAAAGAGAGATGTCCTTCTTATTTCCGCTCATTATTATTGTAAGAAAAAAGAGCCGATTGGCTCTTAATAATAAGCTAGTCTAATCATTATCTGCATAAAATTTTGGCTTTACAGCATATTCTTCTATGTAACCGCATTCTTTGCACATATATCTTATTGTATCTGTTCCTCCACATACTCTATCTTCTCTTACCCCACAAAATGTTCCATTTGTATAGCTTTCCATCATCGTCCCATTACACTTTGGACATTCTTTTACTTGTTTGCAATTACAATTCAATTACCCACCTCCTATTTTTTATTGGGCTTTATTCTTAAAATATTTAATCTTGCATCAAATAATCCTATCTTATATTTCGTTAATTTTTGTTTATCCAATATTTCTCCACTTTTCAAATCTTCTTCGAGCTCATTTAATAAAATGTTTGCATTGCTTATTATGCTTGATGCTTCATTGCTTAAATTATTATCTGTAAAACTATGGTACATTCTAGGCTCATTTAATGCCCGCAGTAAAAATTCATTGTTTTTTGTTTTATCATATAACTCTAATTCATTTTTTATTACGCCAAAGGTTTTAGAGAATATTTGCACATCGTTTTTAAAATCAAAATCTTTTTCAACCTTAAGTTGAAATTTTCTATAAATTTCTGAAACAATTAAGCCTGAGATAATCCCTGTAAACAATCCTATTACAATTTCTTTCATTTGTTAACATCCCCCTTCTATCCCCACTTTCTACAAAAAAGGGAAATATCCTTTATAAATCGTTAGCAAATTTCGACACACTTATGCCCCACCCCTGCTATTTGAAGCATTGTCCCTCTGCATTATTGCAGCATCCTAAAATTGAATATGCGGGCAGGGATTTGCACACTGCATTGATTATAATTCCAAGAAGCGTAGATATGTGGCTACGACCATTCGTATTTCTTCTTTGCATTTATGCTTCTCTGCCACCGCATAATAACAAGCAGCCGAGAAAGGAGGTTCTCCAACAATCCCGGCTGCTTTTTATAATTATTCCATCATATACATGATATATTAGTTAAATGTGCAATTTCAAGGCAGGTTTTGTGCATGGTATTTGTGCATTTTTATAAGGCATCCGCTCCAAATAGTCTTATCGCTATTTTGCTTACAAGCCTGTTTTTATGCCGTCTTACAGTGGATGGGTCGCATTTTATTATGTCTATCTCAGAGATCTCTTCATCGCACATATTTTTAAAATATTTCAGCTCTATTATTATGTACCATCTATCATTTTTTACCGCTTCCAGTGCATTGTCTATTCTTTTTATCTCCCTCTCAGCCCTTTGGATCCTATAGTTAATATCTTGTATTTTCGCATCTAAAAGGTCATCCGCTCCCATGCGGCTGCCGGATGGCATATAAACTATAGATTTGGACTTGCCCTTAAGCCCATATTTTTTTAGTTCTTTAAGTTCCTCCTTGAATGCCTCGATACTTTTTTTCAGGTCCATATAGGAATATAAGAGCTTCTCAGTCCGTCTGTGGTAATTTGATATTTCTTTTCTTTTGATTGCATACCCCGCCTTTATACCCTCATCCACTGCTTTTTTTATAATCTCATCAATTTTATTTATTGTCCTCACCTCTTTTCCCTTTAAAGCAAATCATCTTATCTCAATATCTTTTATATGTGTAATTAGTAGATGTGTTTCTCTATAATGCTTTTGACATCATCTAAATCTTTAATTTCTATTGCTTTCTCAAATGCATCATCATTTTCAGCTATCATTTCAGCTAAATAATCTATTAACCAAGTAGGATTAATATCTAACAGCTTTGTATATTGTTTGGAAGCACATGCGCTACATAAATCATCTTCTACCCAATAGCATCCTCCAGGACATGCATTATCCCATGTACATCCACATATACGACATTTTTGTTCATTAAATATGCTCTCTCCCATTTCAATCCCCCTTCGCAATACTTATATTGGAGTGCAAATTATCTAATCCTTCCATCGCTCTTTTCTAGCACTTTACCACACCTAGTGCAATACCTTGTGTACGCTCCTGTACGCCAAGAAAATGCTGTAAACTCATCATGTCTACCGAATAAGCATTTAACTTTTCCAACTAAAATTTCAATAACTTTTTTCATAAATCCTCCTTCACAGTACTTTTAAAATGTGTCCCGGCACTAAAGCCTATCTGCCATCTTTCTTATTAATATTTTTATTGCATTTTTATATTTCTCAGCCGCTTCAGGATCATCTTCTTCTATACCTGCTAATACACTAAGCAGATCTTTGAAGTCCCTGACAAGAGTATCAAAGCAAACATTGAATTTTATTGCACTTTGGTTTTCTTGGTTCTTTTTTCTGAGAGTTTTAAGCTCGTTTTCTATTTCTTCCGGTATTTTTTCAATAACGATAGGTTCTGCAGGCTTGTCCCCTAATTCCCGCTTCAGCTCCTCTATCTTATTGAGAGAGCCTTCAAGTTCTTTTTCCTTTTCCTCTAATGCCTCTTTTATTTCTTTTATACTTTCATTTTCCTCCGCTTCATATAATTGTGTTTGCAATTCTTCAAGCTGTTTTTTTAGTCTTTCCGCTTCAGCATTATACTCTACACTTTGATTTTTAAGATTTTCTATAATATCCTTTGTTTCATCTTCTATTTCTTCCATGCGCCTTAATGCTGCATCCTTTTCTTTTTCCGCTTCTTCTCTTTCTTTTATCAGCTGTTGTAATTCTCTGGTAGATATATTGTCTATATCGTTTTCTTGAGCAAAAGTCTCCCGCTCCTCTTCCGGGATCCCCAGCAATGCAACGGCTTGAGTGTAGCTCAAATTAGCAAGCGCTTGCGAATTTGAATTGTCCTCTAGCATAGTTATTTGAGTGCTTCCGTATTCATCAAAAATTCGCATAAGGTTATTGGCCGTTCTTTGGGAGTAGTCAACTTTTTCTTTTAACCAGGATCCCCATTCCCCATGCTGTAATAATTGTTTTGCTTCTATTAGCCGGCGCCCTATTTCTATTGAGTTATATAGAACCATCCTTTTCGTCTGGTTTTTTATATTGTTTATCTCTGTCGCTATTAGCTCCGGTGTTCTGTTTACTATTGATTTACTTTCATAAATAGTGACCTCTTCCATTATTTTTCCTCCTATGCAGATATTTTAATTTTTTCAGTTTTATTAAGCTTATTCTGTTCAAATTCTTTGAGAAATTCTTTTATTGCTTCATCCGGCAAGCAATTATATTTACCTCTTATTTGAATTATTTTGTTATTTATTATTTCTACGGTATAGTAAGGCTTCTCCGGTTCAAGTAATGTTCTGATTAGTAATATAACTGTCTTGCCGTCTGCATATTTTTTTGCATAAGTCCCTACACAGTGACTTAGCGCCTTGCCTTCTTCTATTAACTCCAAACTGTCTTTTGCCGGTCTTATTAAAAAGTTGTTATACTCAAATGTGTATTTTTTATTAAGCATCTTTAATCTTTCTTTTATTTTTTTATTAAGGTCTTTATCTTCTTTTATTTTGATTTGTTTTATAGTGTTTTGATGGGCCTGATACAGGTTCTTGGGAAAGACAATATTATCTTTATTTAGATCTAAGGCTAAACTTATGCAATCGCTATGATAATCTCCCCATGTGCTAAAAACTTGGGACTCACTATAATAGTGTTTGTTTTTGCCCGCTTCATATTGTCTCTCTGCATAGCTTATGAACTTTCTTAGGCTGCAATATTTTAGTGCTGCTATTACAGTTTTATAATTGCCATAGTACATTATTTTTTCACTTAGTATTTGTGCTTCTGACAGTGTAAAATTTGAATTATATTTTATCCCCATCCGAAATGTTGCTAAAATTTCAAAGGTTAATTCTAAATTTTTTTCTTTTATTTCTTTTAAATCAGATTTTGTTAACTTCAATACTTTATATAATGTATTACCCCTCCAATTAATAGCATTATAGGTTCTATTGTTATTCAGCTTTTCTTCAACAAGCCTCTCTAAACCTAATTTCGTCAGATATTCTATGACCGGATATTTAAGGTATAATGCAAAAAACTTTATCATATCTTCATGATCGTATTCTTCCCATCCGCACCATGATAGTGGTGTATCTTTTACCGCTTCTTTGATGCTATCCCTTGAATATCCATGGTGTATATTGGCAATATAGTCTTTGTTAAACTCTGAATATATGGAGCCGGCCTTCTCCCAATGGTAGGCATAAAATTCATTGCATTGGTTATAAAAAGCTAGTCTGCGGTAAAAGCTGCATCCGTTTGGTGATAATAGATATAAAGATTTAAAAGTAAATTTTGTTTCAACGTTCTTATAATTTATTGTATAATCTTTTACGGCTATTACCCCATACACCACCATTACCTTAGGATCAGCTTTTGATTTTTTATAATAAACAAAGTATCCTAAATCTATCATTCTTGTTCTTTTTCTGCCTGCAGCCTTTACCTTGCATTCACTTTTGCATATTGGGCAGGCATACATCTTTCCTTCAATAAGGGAGGTCGTTGTAAATTCTTTTTTGCAGTAGCTGCAGTATCCATGCTGTGTTTTTTTAATTGTTTTATAAAAAATGTAATGAGGCAATACTTCCTTGTCGCAGTAATCAATCATATTTTTTGTGACTTTCAGATTAAAGTGCTTTGAAAATTCTTTCGGAAGCTGTTCTAACCTTTTGTTTTGCATAAAAAGTACCTCCTATCTCTTTATTTGAAAACTTTTCTTTTGATATCTCCGATATTCTTA
>CAZMPR010000048.1:0-8846 GCA_964568265.1 uncultured Clostridiaceae bacterium
GTATAAGTATAAGTGTGACAATTAAAGCAATAATTTTTTTATTCAAAAAAAACCCTCCTATTTTTGTTTTTGTGAATTGTGGCGAGTACTCCTTATTTACCTATAATATTCTACTTGTTTGGCAAATTTCCTTCTTTACTTATCCAATTACGGCAACTTTTACAATTCTATGACATCTAAAGAATAGTGTTGCCCCTAAGCAATAATAAATATATACTTAAATAAGGAAAAGGAGTATAAAAATATGACGATTTTTGTTGACTGTTGGTTTCATTAATTTCATATTTATGAATTATTATCCTTTATGGCAAGCGTATGTTTAACCAAGTAACACAATTTTTAATAATTATATAAAAATAAACAATTGAAGGAGGATAACAATGAAAAAGAAAAGGTGCTTTGCTTTTTTAATAGCGTTAACACTTATTGCTGCTTCCGTCATGCCAACTGCAGCCTTTGCCGATACCATAAGCAAAGAGGCAAAGGCATGCAAAGAACTTGGAATACTTATCGGCAAAGATATCGCCACCGGTGTTACATCCGAATATCTGGCCGAAACTCCTACCAGAATACAAGCCCTTATAATATTTTTACGAATACAGGGATTGGATGACGAGGCTCTTACATATGACTGGGATAAAAATTTTGATGATGCCGATAACTACGATTGGGTTGTAGGACGTAACTATCTGGGTTATGCCAAGGAGAACCCGGACCTGGGCTGGATAGGCAGCACCGACGGAAAATTCTACCCCAACAATACCATAGACAGCAAAGCCTTTTATAAAGTAATGCTGGAAAGCCTGGGATACAATCAGGATATTGATTTTGATTACAGTGAAACCCTGGATTTTGCACAATCTATAGGACTGTTGTCCAATGCAAAAACCATGGAAAAACTGAAGGATTTCACAATTGATCACGTGGCAAAAGCCATATATGCAACCCTGGGCACTAAACCAAAGGGTGAAAAGAAAAACCTGATAACATTGATGACTGAAAAAGGCATAATAGATGAAAGCAAAGCCGCAAAAGCCGGATTTATAATTGAAGCGGAAGAAATGAAAGTACTATCCTTTGAAAAGTTATCCAATAATAGATTTGTCCTCACCCTTGATGAAGAAATTCCTTTAGATAAAGATGATATAAACATAACCCCGGAAAACGGCAAGAAGGAGATATCCATCGAATCTATTGAAACAAGCGGTAATAAAGTTTACATAACCACCGCATTTATGCCGGCTTTTGAAGCCTATAATTTAACCATTGAAATGAATACTCCCATAGACGGAAAGGCAATAAAAAAGTACAGCAAAAAATTTGTTGCATTGCCTCGGGATACTAAAAAACCTGCCGCAACTGCGGAAATATTAAGCAATAATGTTGTGCAGGTAACCTTTGACAAAGAAGTGGACAAAGCTACCGCCGAAGACATAAATAATTACGTAATACAAAATGATTTGGATGTATACGAAGCGGAGCTTGATTATACAGGAAAGATTGTCACCTTGACCACAGCCTCCCACAGAGAGGGCAAAAGATACTGGCTTGAAATACGCCATGTGACGGATCTTTCAGGCAACACCATGGAATTTTATGAGAAGTCCTATATAGCCCAGCCCAAGGACACTACTAAGCCTTCTATAGTATCTATACAATCAGAAAGCAGCAAAATGCTTTTAATTACCTTCAGCGAACCTTTAAACAGAATCACTGCCGAACGAACGGAAAACTATATAGTTACCAATGATGCTTTTTCCATTGAAGAAGCCATATTAGATGAGACGGGAAAGGCTGTTACACTTATAACCGGCACCCAAAATCCTGATAGCGTATACAAAATTACCGTTAAAAATATTGCGGATTTGGCAGGTAATGTGATGTATGAAACAACAAAAAGCTTCAGAGGTGCAGCAGGAAGCAGCACGAAATTTGACGCTTCCACAACAGTAATCTCCAACAGCGAAGTAGAAGTGGTATTTTCACGAAAAGTTGATAAAGACTCTGCGGAAGATATATCAAATTACAATATAGACAAAGACCTTGATGTTTTAGAAGCATTTTTAGCCGAAGACGAAAAAACCGTAACCTTAATTACCTCTAATCAAACTTACGGCACTAAATATATGTTGGAAATAAGCAATGTATATGATAATTTTGGCAGTATGCTAAGCTATGCCAAAGCATATTTTATAGGCATATCCAAGGATACCACACCTCTCAGCTATACCGTAAAAAGCGGAGAGAATAAAATAATACTTACCTTTAATAAGCGGGTTGAAAAAGAAAGCGCGGAAAATGAATTTAACTATATATTAGACAGCAGTTTGGGATACGCCGCCGCTGCCGAATTGGATAAAACGGGTAAAATTGTTACCCTTTTAACCAGAGCCCATGACCACGGAAAAGTATATACAATAAAAGTAGAAAATGTCACGGATTTGTCAGGCATTTCTATAAAATCAGCGGATAAAACTGCCAAGCGCACCTTTGTAGGTTATGGCGATATAAGCCAAAAATCTTTGAAGCTGGATGCTGTAAACGCCTTTGATATGTCGTCCATAGACTTGTATTTTGACAATACCCTTACCGATGATGAACTGAAAGATTTGGAGGCAACCATAATTACCGAAAACGAAGAAACCTTTAAAAAGCCGGAAGGATTGGACTATCAGAAATATTTTTCTGCAGACAAAGCAACGGTTCGGCTCCAATTTAAGACGGACGCATCCAAAACTCCTGAGATTTTTAAAAGCGGCAAACGATATGAAGTGAGAGTATCAAATATCGACAGGCTGGATGAGGATTCCTATTCAAATATAAAAAGCTTCCTCGGCACAAGCCAAGCTAACGAGCCGCCCTACATTCATGATGTATATGCAATAAACAGCACCGCAATAGAAATAGACTTTTCCAAGCCCGTTAAAGGCATTACGGCAAACCAATTCAGCATAAACGGAGTCAATATTACGGGAACATCAGTGTCGGCGGATGAAATAACGTCAACGGCTATGATTTACCTAAGCAACACCACTGCATTAAAGGACAGCACTACTTATAAGCTGACTGTAAAAAGCGGTGTTAAGGATGCCGCAGGATATAGCTCCATACCGTCAAACCAAAGTACTTCTGAGTTTACCGGAACCTCCTATAAAAATGATCCGCCTCAAGTGGATAACATTCAGGCTTTAAATAAATACACTTTGGCCGTTGAATTTGACGAGCCCATAGCTCTTCCTGCTTCTTCGGGCTTTACAATCAAAAGAACAACCTCCGGCGGAAGCTCCATAACGGTATCGGAAGTTCAACTGTCCTCAGATAAACAAACCGCTACCGTCTACCTGAATTCGGCAAACGGATCCATATCCGCCGATTATGATTATGAAATAACACTGAGCACCAATATAAAAGACTTGCAGGGATTGTCCGTAGATTCAAGCAGCAGGAAATTTGACCTAAGCGGTTCGGATATTGAATTGCCCCAATTTGAAATACTGACGGGAACGGTGGGTTCGGACAGAAAAACTATAACTCTTATAACCTCGAATTCCATCAAAAACACAAGTCTGAGCATGGATTGTTTTGACATAACCGGAGGAAACTACGGTAAAAGCTCCTCGGATAAGGTTGTGGCAAAAGACAGAACCATAAGCATAATACTTAGAAATGAGTTAAAAGGTAATTCCGATATAACGATTAAGCTTACAAACACAGGCAAATCAACGATTAAGGATTTGAACAATCAAAAGCTTGACTCGGAAGAATTGGTACTGCCTGTGTATTAAAAGCGGAAAGCAAAAAGCGGTGTAAGGGTGGACGGTTCTGTCCACCCTATTTTTTTATTTGATTCCCTCATTCTTAACACAAGCCTGCCAACGAAACAATCATATAGTTTACATAACTTTTCCTCCATTGCTGTAAAAGCCCATTACAAACCCTTTACACTTTGTTACAGTTCAATTACGACGGAAGGTATTTTAAATGCGACGTAGAATTATGTTAACTGTTAAGGATTTTCTATGGGATTTTTGAAAGGAGGTGAAGCGTGTTTAAGCAAGATCTAAAAACAAAGCAAATATCACAATCACAATTTATACAACATAAGGAGGAAAAAAACAACATGAGTAAAAAAGTTTTAGCGTTAATATTAGCAGTTGCGCTGACATTCTCATCATTTACAGCAGTATTTGCAGACGAAGTTATCAGTGATGATGTTAAAGCATTGGCAGCAATTGGAATGCTAATAGGAGACGGTAACGGCGTAACAGCAGATTATGCAAAAACCACACCAACAAGACTTCAATCAGCTATTCTTTTCTTGAGACTGAAAGGTCTTGAAAATGAAGCATTAGATTTTGAAGGCGAGGACAACTTCAAAGATGCAAAGGATTATGCCTGGGATAAAGGCGAGAACTTAATGGCTTACCTAAAGGCACATCCTGAATTAGGTTGGATAGGCGCAGAAGGAAACTTCATGCCTAATGACAAAATCAATGAACAATCCTATTTCAAGGTACTACTTGAAGCATTAGGATACAAGCAAAACACAGGAACAGTAGTCGGTGACTTTGACTTTGCAGAAGTATTTGAATTTGCAAAATCAATAGGTCTAAACCCGGAAGACCTTGAATCATTCACCATAGATAATTTAGCAAAAGCAACTGTGGATGCTTTACAACACGCTACAAAAGACGGCAAACTCCTTATCGAAGTTTTAATCGAAAACGGTAAAATTGATAAAGAAGTTGCAATCTCCAACGGCCTGTACGAAGAAGCAATCACTGCAAGTATTAAAGCAGTAAAAGCTGTCGGTAACACAATAGTAGAAGTTGAATTTGAAGAAAAAGTAGAGGCAAGATTTGCAGAAAAAACATCAAACTATGAAATAGCAGGTCTTGACATAGTAGCGGCACAATCAGTGTCAGACAAAGTTGTAAGACTTGAAACATCTGCACAATCCGCAGGTAAAGTTTATACTTTAGTTGTAGGAGAATCAAAGGTTGAGTTTGCAGGTATTGCAAAAGCATCAGGCGGTCCTGAATTATCAAAAGCTATGAGCGAAGATGTTGAAGAAGTAGTTCTTACTTTCAATAGAAATATTGACTTTGAAACCGGATCTAATGTAGAAAATTACACTATAGCAAAAGTGGAAGTATTACAAGCAGAAGTTGACGGCGATAAGGTTACATTGACTACAGAGGGATTGAAAGATAAAACCAGCTATACAGTTAAAGTAACTAACATTAAATCAACTGATGGTGTAGTACGAAAGTCCACCTCAGCTTCTTTCAAAACAAAGGTAGACAAATCTGCTCCGAGAATTGATGCAGAAAAAACAGCAGCTGAAACTAACCAAAGAATAATGGTTTATTTCAATGAAGAAGTTACAAAAGAATCTGCTGAAAATTTAGAAAACTATGTGATCGCAGAAAACAAAAAAGATGGCAGCGAGCTGGAAATACTGAATGTAATTTGGGATGAAGAAGACAAAGATAATGTAGAAATAGTCACAGAAGCTCAAGTTTACAGAACAAATTATAAGCTGTCCATAAGCAATATCGCAGATCAAAGAAAAGTTGCAAACGTAATGAGCAGAGCGGCTGTTTTCACATTTGCAGGAGTAAAAGAAGATGTTAAGGCCCCTGTTCTGAACAACGTAGAAGTTTATGCAAGAAATCTTCTCATAGTAGACTTTGTAGATGACAGCAGAATTGATATAGAAAGCGCATTAGACGTTACAAACTACACCCTTACAGAAGGCAAAAACTACTTGGATGTAGAAGATGTAATAAAACTATCATCCAAAAAATTCCTTGTCACAGTAGAGGATATGGAATCAGGTAAATCACATACTTTAAAGGTTGCCGAAGTTCTTGACGAATTTGGCAATGCAATGCAAGAAAGATCAAAATCCTTTACTCCTAACAAAGATAAATTTGCATCCGCTTCCTTTAAAGAAAGTGAAATTGAGTTTAACGATAAAAACACTATCTTAATAAAATTTGACAAAGAGTTAGATAAGAGCAGTGCTGAAAGTATCTCCAACTACAGCATAAATAACGATATCGGCGCACCGACAAAAGCAAAGTATAATGCTGATAACAAAACAGTAACACTGACTGTCAACGACCTTACACAGGGAGTAGAATATAAGATTACAGTAGACGGTGTAAAGGATCTTGCAGGAAATGTTATAAAGGCTACCACAGGAAAGATAAAAGCCGAGCCAAAAGAAGGCAACTGGGATAAAGATGCTCCGGAATTAGATAATGTTTATGCAGTAGACAAACATGTATTAGCATTAGAATTCGACAAAGAAGTAAAATATGATGCCGGCACTAAATTAGAGATTTCCTGGACTGATTCTGAAGGAACAAAAAAGACTGAAGAATTAGAGGCAAAAGCATACACTAATGATAATACTGTTGTAGAATTCTCTAAAAAAGGCTTTGCATTTGATGCTAAAACCACATATAAAGCAGAAGGCCTTAATGATGGTAAAAAGATTAAAGATTTAGCCGGAAATGAATTTGTATTGGATGAAGACGTAACATTTGACGGTTCAGATGCTTCCCATGATAAAGTATACGTTGAAACTTTTGAACAAGTAAACGGCGGTACCTTTAAAGTAACAATGTCAAGAAATGTTAAGTTTAATTCCGATGTGGATCAGCTTGAAGTTACAGCAGCTGGCGGCGTAAATAAATTTACTGTAACTATTAAAGACAATGTAGTAAAATTTGTAGGCAAAATAAAATATGATACAGACTATGAATTTGACTTAAATGACTTCTTAGTAGACGAACATGATCTTGATGTTGAAAACTACGATGAAGATACCAAGACTATTCTCGTAGGGGAATATGACGATGATGAGGAACCATATTTAGTAGACGTAGTAGCAATAGACAGATTCCATGTAGAAATAGAATTCAGCGAAGATATCGCGGAAGCAGCAGCAACAGCATTCTCAATTAAAAACCTGGATGTGGATAAAGACAGAATCAATGTGACAGAAGCAAAAATAGACGGTGCAAAAGTGAAATTAACTTTGGCCAATCCCCTTGAAGGCAGATACGAATATGAATTATCCCTGCTTAAAGGCGTAAAAGACTTCGCCGGTAAAGAAGCGGTAAAAGACGTATTTGTATTCGACGGCACAGACTTGGCACCTATTAAATAAAAAGGGTGTTATAAGCTAAAAATGCCGATATACAGCAGGTATAGAAAACTTTATAAAAAAGTATGAAGCATTAACACGCAACACCCACATATAGCAATATACGAATCGGCTGAATACGGCATTTTGAAAACCGGCGGGATTGTCCCGCCGGTTTTTTATATCACCGATCAAAGAATATTCTTCACTGCCGTTCAGAATAAAAGCATCCGTAATCCTTACTTAACTATCATCACGATGAATCCGTCTATCTTTATCTGCTCCTCCGTCTTTATCTTTAAGCTGAATGTAAAATTATTTGCGTCTCCGGGAACATAAAACTCCATATTTAACTGCTTCCATTTATACTGCAAATCCAATTTATCAAAACTGTAGGTCTCCTTTCCGGCTCTTATTACCACCTCCATATTTTCCTTTGAAGTAATCTTCCTGGCCCAGAATCTGACCCTCACCGTCTTATCCTTCAATCCCTTATCATTTAAAAGCGGTGTCAGATTCGCTCTGATTCCCCCGTCATAATCCAACTTATTTTCTAAATACAATGAAGTGCCGGAATCCCTAAAGTCCACAGTCATTATTGTGCTCGTAATATTGTCCTTGGCCCACAATACATTGAATCTATCATAGTAGCCTTTTGTTGTAAGTTTAAAATATTTATCGAAAAGCTGTTCATATACGGCATATTCATAAATTTTCGTATACTGCTGATTGGGCTTCAAAGTCTCCCCGCCTTTGCTTTCTTTAAACCCGTCTTTAGTCACCGCAATATTGGATTGCCTTTCCTTTATCTTGCTGCCTTTATACTTTATACTCAAGGTTATCATATAATTATTGTTCTCAAACACTTCCATGGAAAAACTATTGCTTCTGCCGGAAAAAAGCACATTGCTGCCGCTTACGACTTTCCAGGATACCTCATTTATCAAATGATAGGGATCATTCTTTTCCCTATCATAACTCACAGAAAGTCTTTTACCCTGATTTGTGTCCTTTATCGAAACCTTAAAGTCGGTACCCAGGATTTCCATATCTATATCTTCTATCATAAGAACATTTGTATAATCCCTAAGCTTAAGAGAAACTATAACTCCCTTTGCTATCTCTTCCCTCTTTTTTAAATCCGGATATAAATTGGCTACTCTGTTTTTTACCCTTACAGGGTCCACCAAAGTCACATTATCTTCACCTTTTGCCACGGATAAAAAGCTTTCCACTGCATTTTTGTAATCTTCCATAGACTCATATATCCTTCCCAGATTATAATAATACTCTACCGCCGGCAGCATCTCCACGGCTTTCTTCTGATAGCGCAATGCCTCTTCAAGATTATTGTCATTGTATGCACTGATTGCCGCATTATTATAAGCCGCCGCGTCTCCGGGCTCATACAATATGGAAGAAGTGAAACTGTCCTTAGCCTTATCGAACTCCTTAAGTTTAAATTGGCACATACCCATAGTAAAATAGGCATAAGCTTTTTGGTCGGCATAAAGTGAATCGGTAATCAGAAGCTTGGCAAACTCATCTATAGTCTCCTGATACTTGCCCTCACTATACAGCCTGTCTGCATCCAAGGTTGCAGTAACAAGCCTGCCGGCAGTCCATGGATTGACCATAGGCGTATCTTCTCCGCCTTTTGGAAATCTCATATATAAAAATTGGCTGT
>CAZMPR010000049.1:0-8675 GCA_964568265.1 uncultured Clostridiaceae bacterium
TGCTAATTAATGGATAAGGATATGATTAGAAATACCATTGCAAAACGAGTGGCACAAGAACTGAAAGACGGGAATGTAGTAAATTTAGGAATAGGATTGCCTACTTTTGTTGCTAATTTTATTCCTGAAGGAGTTGACATAACCCTGCAATCTGAAAACGGTTTTGTAGGTATGGGACCGGTCCCCAATGAGGGAGAAGAAGATTGCGATATGGTTAATGCAGGAGGACAACATGTAACGATTCTGCCTGGAGGAGCATTTTTCGATAGCGCCGATTCTTTCCTTATTATTCGTGGAGGTCACGTGGATGTAACGGTACTGGGCGCATTAGAGGTGGATGAAAAGGGTAACTTGGCTAATTGGATGGTTCCCGGAAAAATGGTGCCGGGAATGGGCGGAGCCATGGACCTGGTAACCGGAGCCAAAAAAGTAATAATAGCCATGAATCACACAGCAAAGGGAAATCATAAGATATTAAAGGAATGCAGTTTGCCTTTGACGGCAGTAGAATGTGTGGACTTAATTGTAACTGAAATGGGAGTCATAGAAGTTACGGATAAAGGCCTTTTATTAAAAGAAATACATCCCGAATTTACCGTTGAGGAAGTGCAAAACGCAACGGGGGCAACACTCATTATACATGAAGATTTAAAACAGATGGCAGTGTAGATAAGTTAAAAGCTGTAGTAAAAATAGAGGGAGTAATCTTTAAAGAGTTAATAAAGATTACTCCTTTTTAAATCATCAAATCCAACCTTTATATATTGAATACGATTAATCGGGCTAATAAATTTTTTAATACATAATCCTCCCTAAATATTTTTTACAGTATTGCATAGCGTTCATACGTTACGTATCACTTATTATTGCGCAATTAATCCCAGAAAGCTTGAGAAAAACAAAGAATGGTTGAGATATTATGTAAACAATAAAGATAAAATGGCTAATTAGAGAAATTTGAACTTTGAATATTAAAAAAGAGGATGATAATATATAGCTAAGGTCAAAGAAAGTCAAAGTCAGAATGGAAACTATAATAATCAGTAATAATATTAATAAATTATGGAGGTGTCAAATATGTTTTTAGTACCTTACGGTAGAAGAAACAAGAGCTTAAGCCAAAGACCACAGAGCATTTTCGATATGGACAGTATGTTCGATAACTTTTTTAATGACTCGTTTATGCCTGCAATTTTTACAAGAGATAACCAAATGAAAGTAGACATAAAAGAAAACGGAAAAGAGTATATTGTTGAAGCTGATATGCCCGGGGTAAAGAAAGAAGAAATCAATGTAGAACTGAATAATGACAGACTGATAATATCTGTAGAACAAAAAGAAGAAATAAACGAAGAAAAAGAGAATTATATCAGACGCGAAAGAAGATGCGGCAGTTATTGCAGAAGCTTTATCGTTGAGAATGTAAAAGATGAAGATATCGAAGCAAAATTTGAAAACGGCGTACTCTCATTAACATTGCCAAAAAAAGAAGCAGAAGTAAGCAAATCAAGCAAAATAGAGATTAAATAAGCAGGCGAAGAAAAAAAGCAGAGGGGGTTTATCCTCCTCTGCCTTTGTTTTTTGCTGTGGATATGTTTTGGCGGGTTTTTATTGTTGAAGTATTTACTATTTTAATTTTTATCATTTTTTATGAGCAAAACTTTACCAAAATAAAATATTATAATAGAATATGGTTAATCATAACAAAACCAGCTAATAAATGAAAAAGATTATTACTATGATTGACTTTATCTTATAAACATTGTTAAATAATTAAACGCTTAAAAAAGGAGGTTTTTTAATGCTATATAAAAAAGATGTTCTCAACCTGGAAGGCAAGGTTGCTGTTATTACCGGTGCAGCTTCCGGAATAGGCTTGGGCACTTCACAGATTCTTTCTGCATATGGAGCAAAAATTGCAATGGTGGATGTAAGTCCCAAGGGCGAGGAAGAAGCAGATAGAATTTGCAAGGAAGGCAGGACGGCGGAATTTTTTAAATGCGATGTTACTTCTTTGGAGGAAGTTAAAAAAACAGTTAATGATATAGTAGAAAAATTCGGCGGAATTGATATTCTTTTTAATAATGCGGGAGTGACCGTAAGAAAAACTATAGTCGAACTGGAAGAAAAAGAATGGGATTTTGTATTGAATGTAGGGCTTAAGGGTACATATTTGATGTCAAAACATGTGATACCTGTAATGGCTGCAGCCGGCGGCGGCAGCATAATAAATACCGGCTCCGGCTGGGGGCTGAAAGGCGGAGATAAGGCGGCGGCTTATTGCGCTGTCAAAGGCGGCATAGTCAATCTGACCCGCGCCATGGCAATAGACCACGGGCCTCAAAATATCAGAGTCAACAGTATAAATCCCGGAGACACGGATACAAATATGTTAAGAGATGAAGGCAGACAATTAGGTTTTGAAGAGAAGTCTTTCCTTATAGATTCGGCAAAGGGCAGACCTTTAGAAAGATTGGGCAACCCGGAGGATATAGGCAATGCCGTACTTTTCCTTGCCAGCGATTTATCAAAATGGATAACAGGCACCGCTTTGGTTGTAGATGGCGGAGGCATAGCTTAATAAAAAATAATAATTGTAGCGGAGGGAAATCAAAATGGCTATAAAAGGTTTTAAGAATCACCCATATATACCGAATTCTGTACCTGAAGTACAAAAACAGATGTTGGAGGAACTCGGATTAAACAGCTTGGAAGACTTGCATGCCGAGGTTCCGGAGGAATTGAAGCTTAAAAAGAATATGAACCTTCCCAAGGCCTTAAAATCTGAATATGAATTAAAAAGGCATATGGAAGAGTTGCTGAAAAAGAACATAACGTGCAAGGAATACTTAAACTTTTTAGGTGCGGGATGTTGGCAGCACTACGTACCTGCAATCTGCGACGAGATAAATCAGAGAGGAGAGTTTCTTACCGCATACGGTGGGGAACCCTACAATGATTTCGGAAGATTCCAATCATTATTCGAGTACCAAAGTTTAGTGGCGGAGCTTGTTGATATGGAGGTGGTAAACGTACCTACTATGGATTGGGGACAGGCAATTGCCACATCTTTGCGAATGGCTTGCAGAATTGTCGATAGAAAAGAAGTATTAATACCCAAGACTATGGATAAAGAAAAGTTTTTATTAATAAAAAATTATTGCGATCCGGATATCGCCCTGATAATGGTGGATTATGAAGAAAAAACAGGTCTAATGGATTTAGAAGACTTAATGGGAAAGATTTCGGAGAAGACAGGTGCGGTATACTTTGAGAACCCATCATATTTGGGATTTATTGAAGTAAACGGGCAAAAAATATCCGATTTAGCTCACGAAGCGGGGGCCCTTTGCGTTGTGGGTGTAGACCCGAGCTCCTTGGGCGTCTTGGAGCCTCCGGTGCATTATGGTGCCGATATCGTTTGCGGCGATTTGCAGCCTTTGGGGATACATATGAGCTATGGAGGGGGGCAGTCCGGGTTCATGGCAACCATGGATAAAGAAGAGTTTGTCATGGAATTTCCATCAAGACTTTTTGGTATCGCTCCTACTATTGTGGAGGGAGAATACGGCTTCGGAGATGTGGCTTATGACAGAACTTCTTTTGGAAACCATAGGGAGCACGGGAAAGAATATGTAGGTACCCAGACAGCGCTTTGGGGTATAACCGCCGGGGTTTATTTAGCTACTATGGGTCCCAAAGGTATGGAGGAGTTGGGTAAGAACATAATGCAAAAGTCTTTATATACAATAGATAGATTAAATGGGATAAAAGGTGTAAAAGGCTCCGGGTTCCAAAGTGTATCCTTCAAAGAATTCATAGTAGACTTTAACGAATCCGGTAAAACCGTGGAGGAGTTAAACAAAAAGCTGCTTAGCAAAGGAATTTTTGGAGGCAAGGACTTATCAAAAGAGTTTCCCGAATTGGGGCAGTGCGCTTTATATTGCGTGACTGAAGTTCATACCAAAAACGATATAGACAGACTTATTACTGCCATAGAAGAATCCCTAAAATCATAGCGCGGAAGGAGATTTTGATATGAAAAGAATCAATAGAAGCTTTAAAGTAAGAAACTTTCATCAGGCTAAATGGGATGAGCCTATAATTTTTGAATTAAGCAATAAAGGTGAGAGAGGCATTTTGATTCCTGAGGCGGAGGAAGAGATAAAAAATCTTGTGGGGGATGGGGTATCATCTCTGCCTGATAACATGATAAGAAGACAATCTCCAAATTTACCGGAGATATCTCAACCCAGAGTATTGAGACATTATATGAGATTATCCCAACAGACCTTAGGCGCTGATGTTAATATAGAGATAGGTCAGGGTACGTGTACGGTTAAGTATAGCCCTAAAATAAACGAATTTGTGGCAAGAATGTCGGAAATGACTGAATTGCATCCCTTGCAACCTGAAGAGACAGTCCAAGGCATATTGGAAATAATATATAGAACTGATTGCATGATGAGGGAAATATCAGGCATGGAAAGATTCACATTTCAACCCGGCGGCGGCAGCCAGGCGGCAATGACATTGGCGTCAATAGTAAGGAATTATCATAGGGAGCGGGGGGAAGAAGAGCAACGGGATGAAATAATCACCACAATATATTCTCATCCTTCTGACGCTGCGGCTCCGGCGGTAAAAGGCTACAGGATAGTATATATCCATCCTGATAAGGACGGTTATCCTGATTTTGAAGCCTTCAAAGAGGCCGTAAGCGAAAGAACAGCGGCTTTTATCGTAGCTAATCCTGAGGATACCGGCGTATATAATCCAAAGATAAAGAAATTTACAAGCTTAGTCCATGAAGCAGGCGGTCTTTGCGGGTATGATCAGGCCAATGCAAACGGACTTTTGGGTATAACCAGGGCTAAAGAAGCCGGATTTGATATGTGTTTCTTTAATCTGCATAAAACTTTTTCTACTCCTCACGGCTGTGGAGGTCCTGCAGTAGGTGCTGTCGGTGTAATAAAAGAATTGGAAAAGTATTTACCTGCTCCTTTAATAGATTATGACGGGGAGAGATATTTTCATAATTATGAGCTAACCGATAATCCTTATAGTGTGGGTAAAATAAGGATATTTAGCGGTGTTTCCCCGGTAATATTAAAATCCTATGCCTGGATAATGTCTTTAGGTGCCGAGGGGCTGTATGAAGTGGCTAAGATTGCCGTGCTAAACAATAATTATTTATTTAAGAAGCTGATGGAGATAGAATGCGTGGATGCTCCTTATATTAAAGGCAAGCAAAGGATTGAGCAGGCAAGATATACTTTGAAGAAACTGACAGAGGATACAGGCATTACAACAGGAGATATACAAAGAAGAATGATGGATTTCGGTATGCATTATTGGACCAGTCATCATCCGTACTATGTGCCGGAACCGGCTACCTTGGAACCTACAGAAACCCCATCGAAGGAAGATTTGGATGAATATATCGAAACATTAAGGTATATATTTAACGAAGCTTATGAAAATCCGGAAATGATAAAAACAGCTCCTCACAGAAGCGTATGCCATCAGGTGGACGAATCCGGCATGGATGACCCTGATAAATGGGCTATTACATGGCGAACATACTTGAAAAAATATAAGGAAGCTTATAATACAATTGAAATTCCGTAAGGATGGTTGAAATGAAAAAGTTAGGTTTAATAGTTAACCCTATTGCCGGCATGGGTGGCAGCGTAGGACTTAAGGGTACCGATGGGGTGTGGGAAAAGGCTTTAGCACTTGGGGCTCTCCCTCAATCTTTAATGAGAGCGGAAAAAACTATGGAAGAACTTTTGGAAATAAAAGAAGATGTAGAGATACTTACATGCAGCGGTAACATGGGAGGAGATACCGCCTTAAGCCTGGGATTTGCTTTTAAAGTTGTTTACAAACAAAAAGAAAGTATGAGCAGCGGTGGGGATACATTTGCTGCGGCAGTAATTATGCTAAAAGAAAAAGTGGATTTGATACTTTTTGCCGGAGGGGACGGTACGGCGAGAGATATTTATAACGCCGTAGGTGATAAGACGATAGTAGTGGGCATTCCGGCGGGAGTAAAGATACATTCTCCCGTAT
Organism: uncultured Clostridiaceae bacterium; assembly: GCA_964568265.1. Lineage (GTDB taxonomy): Bacteria > Bacillota > Clostridia > Lutisporales > Lutisporaceae > JAAYKT01. Next base: position 6,076 of record CAZMPR010000049.1, read on the forward strand.
ATGCGCAAAATCCAAAAAAGGCCGGTGAATTAGCGAAACTATACTTAACAGATAAAATCACAAAATTAGAAGAAGTTGAAGTTTTGGATATAGATGAAGATGCTTATAGAAAAGGCCAAGTAATTACAAGCTTATACGGTTATTTAAAAATACCATTTGAAAAGAAGTATGTGCAAAGCAGAAAAGCCGGAACGCCTATAAGCGAGAAAACCAATCAAAATATAATCTCTTTAGAAATAATTGATAATATGGAAAAGGATGTTTATTACATAATAGGCCCCGGCACCACAACAAGACCAATAATGGAAAACTTGAATTTACCCAATACACTGTTGGGTATAGATATCATATTGAATAAAAACCTTATTGCAAATGATGTAGCGGAGAAAAAGCTTTTGGAAATCACAAAAGACAATAAAAGCAAACTGATAATAACACCTATAGGCGGGCAAGGCTATTTATTTGGCAGGGGCAATCAACAAATAAGTCCGGAGGTATTAAAGAACGTAGGTAAAAATAATATAATAGTTATCGCAACCAAACAAAAAATAAGCGAACTTCACGGTAACCCGTTTTTGACTGATACCGGTGATGAATATACGGATAGAATGCTATCCGGTTATACTAAAGTAATAACCGGATACAAAGAGGCTATGATGTATCCTATAAAATTTTGAAACCAATAAAAAATCCCGAATTGTTCGGGATTTTTTAATTGATGCTGCTTTTGTATTGTTTATAAGATGCAGTTTTTTATTTCTTATATAATTCAAATTTTCTTTTTAACCTATTTTCCTTTTTGTTTTTGACTTGCGGTAATAATTTTGGACATTGTATAGACCTTGATTTTGCTGAATTGTTGCAACAATTATGGAGCTGATCAAGCCGCATTTCCATGTAAATAATCCTATATATAGTGTGTTTTAGATTGACAACCACAATATACAGTAGTAAGATATGCTTGTATGTAACATTTAAAATTATTAATCGACATATTTTTAAATTGCAAAGAATCTTGAATTAATAATGAATTACGAGGTTTTGTTATGAAATTAGGAGGCTATCTGAAACTTACACTAAAAAACTATCCGGGGCATATTGCTGCCATATGTTTTACCAAAGGATGTTTGTTGAGATGTCCATTTTGTCATAACCCGGATCTTGTTTTTTCAGATAACAAGAACAGTTTCGATGAATATCAGATTGAAAGGGAATTTCTTGCCTATCTTGAAGAACGAAAACACCAAATAGAAGGAGTAGTGATAAGCGGAGGCGAGCCGCTACAGCAAAAGGACATTCAAAGTTTTATAATGGAAATCAAAAACAAAGACTTGAAAGTCAAGTTGGATACAAACGGTTTATTTCCTGAGAGGTTGTTGGGTTTGGTACAGGAAGGTTTAGTTGATTATGTGGCGTTGGATTTTAAAAATATCCATAATGGCTTTGCCGGGACTGTGGGACTTTTACCTGAGAATCAAGCAAAAGTAGATAAGTATTACGATAGTTGGCGGGAAAGCTTGGAACTTTTAAGAAAAAGTAAAATTCCTTATGAAATCAGGACTACCGTATTAAGGGAATTGCATCCCCTTGAAACGCTTTTGGAAATGGCAAACTTATTAAGTCGGACAACTAATAAAGAAGAGAAATGGTATCTTCAGTCTTATGTAAAAAACGGATTAGTAATAAATGATTACACAGCTCAAGAGAAAAGCCTTTCGGCTTACTCAAATAAAGAAATGGAGGAAATCAGGGGCAAACTATCGAGTCTTGTTCCTTTGGTAGAGGTTAGGAATTAGACAAAAATGATTAGTGGGGGTATTATTTTATGAAATATCAAGTAGAAAAAAGAGACGGGCGAAGGGTTAATTTTGAAATCGGTAAAATTCGAGGTGCAATTAAAAAGGCTTTTGATGCTCAATCAGTTAACTATGATGATTCTATTTTGGATTTGTTAGCTATCAGAACAACTGCGGAATTCGAATCTTATGTCCATAGAGGCATTATTACGGTGGAACAGATCCAGGATGCAGTAGAAGTTGTTTTAATTCAGGGCGGATATGCAAAAGTCGCAAGGGCATACATACTTTATAGAAAGCAACACGAAAAGGCAAGAAATGTTTTAGATACATTACTGGATTACCGCAAGGTTGTAGATAATTATGTAAAAAGTGAAAATTGGCGTGTTAAAGAAAATTCAACAGTTACGTATTCCGTGGGCGGACTTATACTTTCTAACAGCGGTGCCATAACAGCTAACTATTGGCTTTCCGAAATCTATGATGAGGAAGTAGCTGAGGCTCATAGGAACGGTGATATGCATATACATGACCTGTCAATGCTTACAGGCTATTGCGCCGGTTGGTCGCTGCAGCAGCTTATAAATGAAGGCTTGGGAGGAATACAGGGCAAGACAACCTCTGCACCGGCGAAGCATCTTGCAACTTTATGCAATCAGATGGTGAACTTTTTAGGTATCATGCAAAATGAGTGGGCGGGGGCACAGGCTTTCAGCTCCTTTGATACATATTTGGCACCTTTTGTTCGGACAGACAATCTAAGCCAGGATCAGGTGCAAAAATGCATCGAATCCTTCGTTTTTG
>CAZMPR010000050.1:0-1606 GCA_964568265.1 uncultured Clostridiaceae bacterium
CTGATAACGAATGTATCTCATGATTTAAAAACGCCTCTTACCTCTATCATTACCTATATAGATTTGCTAAAGACTGATGGATTGGGTGAGGATACAAAAAAAGAGTATATTGATATCCTGGATAAAAAATCAAAGAGATTGAAAATATTGATAGACGATTTATTTGATATCAGTAATGTAAGCAGCGGTAATATCGAACTGCACTTGGAAAAGCTGGATGTTATAGCATTGCTGCGTCAAACCCTGGGCGAGTTGGAAGAAAAAGTTGCCGAAAGCAACTTGAAATTTAGACTCAACCTGCCTGACAATAAGGTTATTTGTGAATTGGATGGTAGGAAAACCTATAGAATATTTGAAAACATAATGAGTAATATCTTTAAGTACTCAATGGAAAATTCAAGGGTCTATATTGATGCCGAAAAAGATAACGGAAGAATTAATTTTATATTTAAAAATATGGCGAGTTATGAGATGAACTTCAATCCATCCGATATCACAGAGCGATTTATAAGAGGTGATGCTTCAAGGGGCACCGACGGCTCCGGCCTCGGTCTTGCAATTGCGAAAAACCTGGCGGAACTCCAAAAAGGCAGCCTGGATATTATTGTGGATGGTGATTTATTTAAATTGATTTTGGCTTTTCCGAAAGTCGGGGAATAGATCAGTTGTATCAAAAAGAATGGGGCGTGCATTTATGCAGCCCCTCTTTTTTTATTAGGTTATAAACACAGTTTCATGTGAATGTAATTACCATCCCAAACTGTCAATACTATTAATGGTTTAATCTTAAGCTATCGTTTTGTACGTTTATCTTTTCAATTGCCTCTGTTATTGTAACAGGGCTTTCTTTAGGTATACTTATATTGAATAATTTGTAATCACTCTTATTTCCGCTTGTAATTCCAACCTTCAAGGTGATTACCGCATCTTCAGTACCTCTATTTACCTTGATGCCACTTCTTACTGTTTTACCATCCTTTATTTCATCAATGAATTCCAGTTTTGCAGCCCCGGTGGTATTTATATTATACTTAAATGACCTGTTTAGATTATTGATATTTGTGTTTTCTTTGATAAATCTTCCATCTGTCATCTTTCCTATTTCTGTAAAATTGTAAATTGCACCTGCCCCATGAACCGGCAGCTGTAAAATAATCGGTGTTGCGCTGTCTGCCTTTGCTTTTTCGTTGAATTTAAAGGAACCATCCGTAAGCCATTTCTTAGCCATCTTCACTTTGGCATCTGATATTTTGTCTTTAGTTTCTAATAAAACTTTTAACTTATCTTCTACTGTAGCTTTGGCTGTATTGATTCTTCCTAATAAAACTGTTTTTTCTTCTCTGTTGCTAAATCTTTCATATACATCATTAGCAAGTGTTGTGGCAGAAGGTACAGCTTCAATTGCTGCCTCTGCTTCTTTTGCAGCTTCCAAAGCTGCAATTATAGTTACCTTTGCTTTATTCTCCACTGATTCCGCCATATTTTTAAGAACATCCGCGTCTAAAATTTCAATCGAGGCCAAATAAGTTAGATAGGAATTCAGCGCATTAGCCATTTCATCTATTTTTAAAAGAAGAGTACTTGTCTTGTTAACCACATTATTTGC
>CAZMPR010000050.1:1706-6102 GCA_964568265.1 uncultured Clostridiaceae bacterium
TTTATCTTCCGCATCTTCAATTTTATCTGCCGCCGCATCCTTTCTCGCGGTAAGTGTGCTTTTCACGGTTGAATCACTTAAAAGGTTCAATTCGCTTACTGCGCTGTTTAAAAATATGTTTGCGGTATTTATTTTTTCTTCACTGCTTAGGTCATATATGGCATTTTCCAATTCCACTATGGCTGCTTCCGCTTCCTTATAGCTTATACTCGGCACCTGCACCGGTGCCAAATCAGTACCATCAAAGTAGAATTCGTCACCTTTGATATCCTCGCTTGTATTTCCCACCAAGTCTTTAGCAGGTGTTTCAATAATCAAATAATACTCATATCTGCTTTCCATTGGGTTATTTAAAGTAAGTAATACTCTATTTTTATCTATAGCCGTAGAAGTAACTGAAAAAGTTTTATAACGTGCCGAATCGTCCGTATTTTTTACAGTGTATCTTCCCGGACTTGAACTGCTGATAGACTCATTATATTCAATCTCCACAGTGAATCTGTCAATGGCCTTCACATCAATAATATAGGGCTTATCATCATCAGTGTATTCACCGTAAAAAATTGTATACCCATTATCATAATTCGCGGCTGCCACTCCGTGTCTATCTTCCAGCGCTTTACTTATATCTATTCTATAGTCCTTATTACCATCTATATATCTTGATGTAATAGTAAAGGTGACTATATTTTTTTCATCGGTATCAACTTCAACATCAAAGCTGCCTGAAGGGCTGGCATCTACCGTAGGCTTCTTTCTTACTACTTCTTTAGACATCTCAACTTCAAAAGTTTTACCGTCAATTTGTGTAATATAGTCAACTTCAGGGGCTTCGGGTTCTTCGTTGCTTCCATAAAACGTCATATCGTAATAATCGAGTTCGTTCCTATCAAATTTATTCCTATTGGCTGATCTGTCCGTAATGCCTTTCAAAGACTTTTCTTTGTCAATGGTATACAGCGTATTATAACCCGATATTGTCTTATTTTCACTTATATTAGAAAACTCAATTACTCTGTCATCATCTGTTAAAGCTTCTGCATAAAGTACAAACTCACTTCCGCCGCTTGCTTTTAAATATAAGGCAGTCTCTCCTGTATACATTACCGGTTCATCAAATACCACAGCCACGACATTTTTGTTTTCAGCATAAATATATTCCAGCTTAGGTTTTGTTACATCACTCTCTCCGCCGGTAGACCTGAATTCAAAGGTTTGTTTTAATCTGTTATTTGCCAGATCCCTTACTCCGTCAACGGTAAGTTTATATACCTTTCCTTCTACCATTGTTGCGGTATTTAGCGTTACTTTTTCATTCTTATATACTGCCTTTGTTGGATGGCCTATGGAATTATTTATCTCATAATTAGAAATATCCTCCGCCGTCTCTTTATCTAAGGGTTTGGTAAAGTAAATTTCAATTTCATCGCCTTTAATTATTTTATAATCCCTTACTGTCGAAGCAGCAAAATCATCTCTCCTAACGGAAATTGATATAGTGTTATTCTTTTCCAGTACATTTCCGAATTCATCTTCAATGTTAAAGACTTTTAAAGTGTAGTTCACATTTATGTCTAAATCTTCGACTTCAAGAACCGCTTTATATTTACCATCTTCGTAAGATGTCTTCTCTACATTCTCTACATAGATTTCATCCTTGTATCTGTCGTTTTTAATGATTTCGTAGTTGCCCGGATCCAATACCGTAGACTCTTCCAGCCTGCTGCTATCTGTGAAAGCTAACTGAATATGATTTCTCGACAGTACCTTGACATCGCTTCTGGAAATCTGTGGTGCATTCCTGTCTTCCCTTGCACCGTTGAATGTTTTTTTAACAGGTCTTTTCATTACATTGCCTGCCTTAGTCTGATCCGCAATGTTTTCTATAACAATCTCATATTTAGCTGAGGCTTTTTGAGTTTCTGTAATCAGCTCTACTTTATCCTCGTCATCGCCGAATAATATGGCCTCATAGATATCCAATTCTCCGTCTTTGCTTGTAATTACATAATTATCTAAATCTTCAGCTGTTTCTATAGATACCGCCTCGGAAAAGCTTACAATCACTCTTTGATTGGTTTCCGCTTTTACGTCTTTTACAGTCGGCGGATAAGTATCCGGTCTAGTATAGAAATTCTTTGACTGAGACTTTAATGTTGAACCGTCAACAGACTTTATATTCGTAACTTTTAATGTGTACTGTTTCCTTGATATAAGCCCGTAAGTAGTCAGGGTAACCTTTTTCCCTTCCAGTTCCGCTTTATCGATTTCTACGCCTGCTATATAATAATTGGCTGTATTTGTAGCATTATAAAAATCAAGTTCTTTATCAAATTCAATAACTATAGTTTCAATGTCTTCACTTTTTACCACCTTTATAGACGGAGATCCTGAAACTTTAGATACCCCTGTAAATTTTATTTTCACCTTCCCCGCCGTTAAAGTGTAAAGCTTACCGCTGTTTTGGGCAGAAGTTTCCAATCTTACCGTATTATTACCGATATAAACAGCATCTTTTACCGATAGGCCATCTATGGAATAATTGTTGATATTTTCTGCATCGTATGCGCTTATACCTTTATCAAACTCTACCTCTAAAATCGTATTGCCCACAGCCTTGACACTCTTCACCTTTATGTCAATTTCTTCTCTTATAAGCCCTGCATATACAGCATCGGATCTTTTTATTACGCCTTCATCTATTAATACATTTATATATATTTTGCCAGCTTTTGTTTTTGTATTTAAGGCTGATACTGTTGCCTTTGCCAGAAGGTCAATATTGAAATCCGATTTATAGCTTGGTTTTAATCCCTTGGATTCGGCAAAATCCAATGTTTCATCCCAATCAAAATCCCCGGATTTACTGTTGGTTTTTTGCTTATATCCCAAAGTCTCCAAAAGAACCTTATAATATTCTTTTTCACCTATATTTTTATAAGGTAAAAATTCACCCCATTCATTACCTATAAAACCTAAATCAGGGTTAGCCTTTAGATATGCCAATATATTTTTGCCTTCTTCCCATTTTACGTCATTCGCATCGGAAAAATTTGTACGCCCCATATAGTCTAAAGCCTCATCGTATAAGCCTTTAAGTTTTAAAATTGCTATGGCTGCGGTAAAACGATCCATCCTCTTGGCCATATATTCTTCAGTAACTCCTCCGCCGTCACCCTTCAACATCCCTATTGTAGCAAGAGCCTTTGCCTCTTCACTTACTTTTATTGATGCTGCATATAGAGGTATTGTTGAAAAGCTTGTAATAATCAAAGTCAGTGACAATACAAATGCAATAATTTTTTTCATAATAAAACCTCCTTCTACGTATTTATATTATGTATAGCAATTAAAATGCATAAAGCTTTTACTTATATAAAAGTCGTTATATGTTTATATAAGTAGGCTTATAGGCAAATCCCTAACCCCCTCCGACATAAATAAGAAAGTATTCCCTTACACAATTATAGCTATTTTAGTTTTTAATTCCAACCTATAGACGTATATATTTACAAAAGGTTCCGTATGAGATTAGCTCGTTTGGTGCAGAGATATTCAAAAATTTATTTTACAAAATGTTTTTTTTGATTATAATATAAAGAAAGGTAGAAAGGGGGCTGTTAGGATGAGCAACCTCTTAAACCAACTTAACAATACAACGGTTATTCTCTTATCCCTGTCGATTATCCTGTTAGCAGGATTCTTGCTTACTCGGGTCACAAAGCTCTTAAGGCTGCCTAATGTGACGGGCTATATTTTAGCAGGAATAGCAATCGGACCTTATTTTTTAAACATGGTTCCCGAAGAAATAATTGAAAACCTGGGATTCATTAGCGATATTGCTTTAGGATTTATTGCTTTTGGGGTAGGCCGTTTTTTTAAGAAGGAAATTTTTAAAGAAAGCGGTTTCGAGGTTATCGTGATAACTTTGTTTGAATCGCTTTTAGCCGGAGTGCTGATCACTTTATCCATTCATTATATATTCCATTTAAGTTGGGATTTCTGCCTGATTTTAGGAGCTGTTGCCACTGCCACGGCGCCCGCGAGTACCATGGTAACAATCAGGCAATATAAGGCCAAGGGTAATTTTGTTAACATTTTGCTTCAGGTTGTTGCCTTCGATGATGCGGTATGCCTCATAGTGTTCAGCATAGCTCTTGCCATCGTAAATGCTAATGCGGACTCTGCCATTGCCCTTCATGAAATAGTTTTACCGATACTTTACAACATAGGGGCATTGTTATTGGGTTTTGCAGCAGGCTATGTTTTAAGCAGGTTGATGACACCAAAGCGAAGTGAGGATAACAGGTTAATACTTACGATTTCATTTATTTTAGGTATTGCCGGTTTATGTTCTTCTGTGAATATCTCTCCGCTGCTATCCTGTATGCTTTTC
>CAZMPR010000050.1:6120-8589 GCA_964568265.1 uncultured Clostridiaceae bacterium
ATGATCTGACCCTTTACAAACAGGTTGAAAAATTTACTCCCCCCATATTGTCAATATTTTTTGTAGTATCCGGTATGAATTTAGATATCACCTCTTTCAATACAATAGGGATGATAGGCGTTTTTTACTTTATAATTCGTATCATAGGTAAGTATATTGGGGCTTATTTGGGCTGTGCAGTAACAAACATGCCAAAAAACATACGCAATTATTTAGGATTGGCTTTAATACCACAAGCAGGTGTATCCATCGGTCTGGCATTCTTAGGAAAAAGAGTTCTTCACAAAACAACAGGCAACCTTTTATTAACAATAATACTTGCCTCCTCTGTTTTATATGAACTTATGGGCCCTGCCTGTGCCAAAACTGCCCTGATGTTGTCGGGTTCCATTAAGAAAAATAAAGTTATTAATAAATAGATACTTACGCTTTGGTATAGTCGGCACTGAAACTATTATAAAATGTTGGTATGGAATAGTTATTGAGGTGGATGCCCTATGTCTTCTCCTTTATTTTTAAAAATAATTCTTTACTATTTGATGCTGATGGTGTTAGCCTTTTTAGTGAATATTACTTTTAAGGTTCTTTTCCCGTTTATGCGTTCCAATGTGAAAAACGTTTACCAAAGAGAAAAAACCGTTTGGACAAAAATCATCTCAAAAAGGGTTTATACTTTTAACGGTGATGACGGAGATACCTTTGAAAACTATTATCTATCATTTGAAAATAAGTATAAAAAAGTTATGGAATTCCAGGTAGATGAATACCATTATAACTATTACGCCCAAGGCGAAGAAGGAACCCTCATCTATAAAGGTGAAAACTTCATCGATTTTATCAGATAAAAATAAGGCTATCTTTCATCCAGTTTTTTTCTGATTTTTTCAGCGGCAGGCGTTATTGATAAGCCGCCAAGCCCGGTGCATCGCAACTCCATAGGTAGGGACTTACCCACAGCATCCATGGCAAGTATCGTCTCGTCTAAGGGAATAACCTGATCAAAACCTGCTGCCGCCATATTTGTGCTTGACAGGGCATTCATTGCTGCCATAATATTCTTTCCCAGGCAGGGCACCTCAACACGGTTTGCCACAGGATCACATATCATGCCGAAAATGTTTTGCAGGGCTATAGATGCAGCTGCAAAGCTTTTATCTGCGTTTAGCCCCAACACTTGGGCGCAAGCAGCAGCACACATGCCCGAGGCCGCACCGCATTCAGCCTGACAACCGCAAACTTCAGCAGAAAAAGTGCTTGAGTGTGCTATAAAAACTCCGATAAGCCCCGCCGCCAACATGCATTTAGCCATATCCTCTCTGCCAAATCCATATTCTTCGGCAAGAGCAAAAATTGTCCCGGGAAGACAACCACAGGAGCCGGCTGTCGGTGCTGCAACAAATACTCCGCCTGAGCTTTTTATTTCCATAAACCGAGTAGCATAATATATTATGTTTTTTATAAGGACGCCACCAAGTAAATTCTTTCCTTCTAAATATTGAGATTGGCTTTGCAGAATGTGCCCCAGTATTTCAATATCCATATGCTTATCCAAAGAATCAGCAAGCAAATCAATAAGTTTAACCATTTCATCCAACACATCTTCCCGGCTCATGCCGCTTCTTGTGCTTTCATAAATACAAGCCAATTCCCATAGCTGTAGATTCTTCTCATTATACTTTAAAGCCTCTTCTGCAGTCGCAAAAGGCACCTGCGGTTTCAGTTGGGAAGAAACGGGAAGAACGGGTGTAAGCGAGTACATAGTGCAATCAAACAGTTCAGGTATATATTCAAATGGTGTTTGGGATTTTATTTGATACATTACCCCTTTAGGTACATTTATTTCGACAATTTCTGCCTTTTTTATCCTATCTATTTTAAATCTTTGTTCCACGCTCAAAGGTTTGCCGGAAATAAGCAAAATTTCAAAAAAACCTCCGGTTATAGATACCGGAAAACCTTCAAATTCTATAATTTCAAACATAGCACCGCCTGTGGAAAGGGCCTTTAATTCCAGTTTTCTGCCGTTCTTACTTTTAAGTGAAATATAATATGTATTGGGATGGCCGGGCCCAATCTCTTTAACATTAAATGAAATATTTAATCCCTGTTTCGCAGCTAATTCCAATCCACGCATAACTTCGGCCCGATGCAGCTGCAAACCTAAAAGCCCTGCCGCAAGCCCCTGATCTACTCCTTGTGTATTATAGGTTGTGGCCAAAGAACTGTTTATATCAAAATCGAAGACAACTGATGTAAGCCCCTCAGCCTTGGTTAGCTGGCGCAGAATATTTCCTATCCGCACCGAGGCAGCCGTATGGGAACTGGACGGTCCCACCATTACGGGTCCGATAACATCGTTAAAGATTGAAGGATACTGTTTCATAATCATTACTCCTTCTGCTCGCGCCTTTTACACTTCAACGCGTTGAACTGTTGATATTATATAACTAAATATCACATTAATCAAGC
>CAZMPR010000051.1:0-8475 GCA_964568265.1 uncultured Clostridiaceae bacterium
TCCACAACCCAATGCTTTAACGGAAGAGTTCTGGCAATCATCCGTATATTTAAATCTGATTCTGCAAACTTAGTTATTCCCAATACATTCGGCTGCTCCACAACCATATGTTTATTCTTCTCGAAATAATCAATCCCGATTTTTTTTAGAACCTCCATAGCTTTGGAAATATCCGTTTCATATGGTATTGCTACATCTATTATTGCCAAAGAATTGCCCCTGCTATGGTTTATTACTTTTTTGATATCCCCGTTGGGTATTATATGTAAATCCCCGTTAAAGGCTCTGACTTTTGTAGTCCTAAGCTCCATATTTTCCACAGTCCCGGTAGCATCATCTATGCTGATATAATCTCCAACAGCATATTGATCCTCAAGGAGAATAAAAAATCCCGAAATAACGTCTTTAACAAGATTTTGCGCCCCAAACCCAATGGCAAGCCCGCCTAATCCTGCAGCTGCAAGTATTGACTGTGTTGGTATGTTTAGAACATTTAAAACAGATATAATCATGATTATATAAACGGTGTATTTTGTCAGGCTTTTTGTTATGCCGATTAAAGTGTTAGCCTTCTTATCATCCATCTTTAGCCTCGGCGAAAGCTTAAAAAAATTATGTATTATTTTATTGAATAATGCAATTATAAGCCTCCAAAAAATAATTATAAAAAGTATCTTTAGTCCTATTTTAATATAGTTGCCTGCCGAAGCATAAGTAAAGTCCAACAATGGTATTGCACCTCCACCTATAATTTAAACTGTTTCTCATCAACACTATCCGATACTATAATGTTTTATCCTATAGTGATTGTCTTTCCGCTTCTGTGCATTACTTCGACTATAGAATACATATTCCCTATTATGCCGACATTAAGCTTTTCTTTCAAACCATAGTAATCAAGACATGTACCGCAACTAATTATCTCCACACCGGATTCGTTAAGCCTTTTTAAGCTTTCCAAAACAGGGGAGTCCTTAACAGTCAACTTTACCCCGGCATTTAGAAAAACTATGGTTTTCGGTAAAGGGGTAACTTCGGTTAATGAATAAATATAGCTCTTCATCAAAACCTGGCCAAGAGCCTCATCACCCTGGCCTAATTTGTCACTTCCGATAATTATAGTGATATCATCTTTAAGTTTGGATGACTTCTTTTCACAGTTTTTCTTTTTAATTATTTTAATATAATAAAAGCCTTCCTTCTCATCAATATTGTATATCAAGCCCAAGCTTCCCACTAACCTTTTAACATTTTCCACAGCAATTTCATTATCTACAATTGTGATTAATTCACCTTCATTTATCTCTTCCAAAGCTTTTTTAGTAAGTATCACCGGCTGTGGGCATGCTAAACCACGTCCGTCTATTTCCCTCATTGCCTATCATCTCCTTCGTTTTTTATCAATTAACTTAAAAATGTGACTTTCTCTTTTTAATATTATATAATGTAAAAGGTTTTTTTGTAATGCCAAAATAGAATTATCTATTTTGAATCATGCTCTAAATGCCACTGTTCAGCGTAACCATAATTTTAATATAGATTCTTATATTTGCCACGATTACTGGGTTGTAAATCTAATATTCTGTAAACTTATTACGGGCGAAATCAAACCCTCCCAGTTAAAGTATTGGGGCTTCTTAATAATAATTCCTGTAGTCACAAATGATTTCGCTTATCCTCCATTTCGCTAACAGACCCTAAGACTTTACACAACGTAATCTTTAGCAAATATTAATAATCCACAAAAAAAAGTTGTAACTTTATACAATGTGTGATCTTTCCTCCTCAGTGACTTATTATTATAAATTAGGCTCAATTCTAAAAAACACAGATAAAAAAATAAGCAATCAAATTTTTGGCAGTAATTTTTAAAATCTAATCAACTATTTGTATTTTATTAAATATATTAATATATATATTAATTTTATTAATACTTCGATTGACTATTTTAATTAATCATGTAAAATATAGGTTAGCATAACAAAGATGGCTTTTGCTCATAATACTTGATTTAAACAAGGAAACGGAGTTGAATATATGAAAAAAGAAGTGATTGGAAAATGCCCTGTTTGTTCCGAAGATTTAGATGTCATTAAGCTTGGCTGCAGCTCATGTGATACCGTTGTTGAGGGTAACTTTCGCCTATGTAAGTTTTGCTATTTAACAAAAGAGCAAAAAGACTTTGCGGAGATATTTATAAAAAACAGAGGCAATATTAAAGAAATCGAAAAGGATATGAAAATTTCTTATCCTACTGTAAAAAGTAAACTTGAAAACCTTGTCGAGGCATTGGGATATAAAAGGGAACCAAATGAAAGCAATTATAAAAAAGAAGTTTTAAAGAAGCTTTATGATGGACAAATAACTGCCGATGAGGCAATAAGTTTATTAAATGAATAGGAGGTAATTCCAATGGAAGAAAAAGTATTAATTCTAAAGATGTTGGAAGAGGGTAAAATAAACACCGAAGAAGCGCTGAGATTACTAGATTCCCTGGAAAAAAACAAAAAGAAGGAACAGGGGCATTTTGATAGGGATATAGCTTCCAAAAGATTAAATGAGACTATAAATGAAATAAGTAAAAAGGCGGAAAAGTTTGCGGAAAAGTTCGGCCCGGATTTTATTTCAAAAGTAGAAAGTGTGAGTAATGATTTTGCTGACGCTGCCGTTAAATTCGCAGATAAAATGGTTGGTTATATAAATAGTGGCATCAGAAATATAGAAAAGTATAATACGATAACCAAGACCTATTCATTTCCCATAACCAATGATGATATAAATATAAAACTTAATTCACAAAACATCAGGGTTACAGCCGATAGAACAAACCTTCAGGAAGTTACTATGAAATTAGTTTTAAATCTATTCGATGACGAGATTAATATAGAGGATTATATTGAATTGGAAACGACAGACGCTTTGATAAGCTTTGCTACCAGATTTCCGGTAAATGTATGGGGCAAGCTTGATATCTCGATTCCGGAAAATATCAAGGAATTTACGGTAGATACAACAAACTCCAAGTGCAGATTTGAAGATATTCATGCCTCAGTGCTAAAAGTTTTAACCACAAACGGCAAAATAGAAATTGAAAAATGCAATATAGGTGATCTTTCAGTTAAAACGAATAACGGGAAAATACAAGTTGAAAGAATCTTTGCTTCCTCGGCCTTAATTGTAACTTCCAATGCAGGAATAGAAGTAAAAGACTCATCTTTTGATAGCCTAAACACCTTAACAAGTAATAACTATATAAACTTAAATAAAATTACTTCGATAGAGCCGGGTGAGGCTCACTATGTTACAGAAACAACAAACGGAAGAATTCTTATAACTTTGCCTGACAGCGAAGATATTGCATATAAAATAAATGCAGCAACTTCCTTGGGTAATGTGAATCTGACAAACCTTGAATCTTCCTATATTATCAAGGAAAACGATGGTAATATGCAAAAGGAAACCATTATAACTGCCAACAATTACGATTCAAGCGAAAAGAAAATTTTGATATCCGCCTCGACAACTAACTCATCCATCAATGTTTCAAAGGAATAAAGCTGCGCTATGCTGGTTAGTTGGAAAAGTTGGTTAACGGAAAGTGGAGAGCGGGATGTGGAAAGTTGGTTAGTTGGTTAGTTGGTTAGCAGGGGTGGGCTTGCTCTTCCCCTGCAACATTATAAGACAGTATCGAAGTATGTCACTCTGAACGAAGTGAAGAGTCTTTATTGCCGGTGCATTAGGATTCTTCAGTTGCAGGCTCCTTTAGAATGACAAACTCATTATTTCCTAACTATCGTTCCCCTACTGTTCAACTATCGTTTGCCCGTCTCCTAATCACCCTTAGCAAGAGTAAAACTCCAATATATACCAAAGCAAGGGGTAAAACATATCGGGCATAACGAAGTGTTCTCCAGCTTATAATATTGTAACTAAAGCCTAATAACATAATCCCCAATACATTAAAGACTGTTCCGATGACCAGCGGCCAATTGTCCCCTCCGTAAAAAGCAGCGAAATAAATGAAATAAAAAGCCAGCCCTAATAATATGAAAAAGCAAGGCCATAAGTCCTGACGGTTATAAAAATTGATCAAATAAATATAGCTTCCCAATGAAATAAGTATGGCTCCGGGGAATAAAAAGCCTATGTTTTTCTTAGAATAATATAGAGTTATAAACATTACCCCCAAAAGAATCAGTATAAGCTCCCCTTTTACTTTAAAAGTGAAAATATTTAAATCGTTTAAAACAGACAGCAATCCCATTCCTGCCAAAAACAATCCGATAATCAAAAATGCACTCTGTCTCTTTTTATAAAAAAGATAAAGAATGAATAAACCAATCAAGATGGTGGCATAGCTTTTTGATACAATGAAATTGTTTAAGAAAAACCCTATACCTAAAATAATCAATAGAATTCCTAATATCGTGCCTTTTCTGCTCAATACTATCCCTCCCTTTAATTACAGTATAATACTCAAAGTACTTTCCAATAACCATTTCAAAATAAAATTATAAGCGTAAAAATAACCGGCAAGTAACGATTCTTCTATTGAAGCTCCAATAAAAGAAAATCTTTCTAAATTCGATAGCGGTATTGCCAAAGCAAAAATAAGCAAAAGCAAAAAAACAGACTCAATCAAGCCAAACAGTGCACCGCCGCTATAGTTTAAGGTTTTTAGAACCGGTAATTTAAAAACTTCTTTTAACAGCAATTCCAATAAAGTTAACGCTAACTTTACTACAATAAATGTTGCAAAGAGTGCAATACAATTTATAATTACCACAACAATATAGCTTTGAAAGTCATCTGTCATTTTCCCAACGGGCAATATGCTGAATAAATTGAGGTTTTCACCTTTTAGCGCAATGCTATTATTAATTTTAGCAACAATGCTTGTGTTTTCAATTATCAGTTTTGCAACCGCACCGTAATAAAGCCTTGTCACAACAATTGAAGCTATAAACCCCGCCAGCTTGAACAGACTGTGAATAAGCCCCCTGGCGGCGCCGTAAAGCACGCTTACAACAATGATTATTAAAATGGTATAGTCAACCCAATTCATACCATGCACCCCTTAACGTGTCAATTTCAAAAGTCTTCTGTTTGACATTATATATGTGTTTCCATCATTATGTATATATGCCTTATTGATATCCATGTTCGATTCATATAATGCCGTAAACTTACCGTACCTGTCTGCAATGGAAAGGTTGTCCTTGTTATAAATTAAATATTCATCTTTAGCCGCAAATATACCGTCAGGTTTATTTTTAGTAGCAATAGAGCCTAACTTATTAAGGTTTTTATCAAAAGTAATTATTTCATAAAATCCAAACCTTTTTATTATTACAGCAGATAAGGTGTCTGAAATAGCAATATTGCTGATGCTTTCATCAAAAGTGGCATCGTTTAACATTTTTCCTTTAGAATTATATTTTTTTATAAAGTTTTCCCCTGCGATAAAAACTTGATCGCTGGCTCCGTATTTAACTTTTCCGGCTATCACGTCATCGTAATTAATTGCCCAAAGTATCTCACCGCTATTATCATAAGTCACTACCTTGCTTAATGCTTGATCCGATGAAATGTCCAACAGGGATACGGTAAAAAGCCTTTTCGAAGACGAACTATAAGAAAGAATTTGTGCATTTCCTATAATCCCCGAACATAATTTTTCCCCTTCAGTACTAAAAATCTCGAAAGTATTGTGTCCTTTCCAGTTATACTGAATGATGAAACTATTGCTGCTGTCTGATAATATTGATGCCGGTGTTACAGGCATTTCATATTGCCATAACCTTTTACCGGAATTATTTAAAGTTAATAAGCTGTTTTTTTCCGTAATTACAATTAAATCTTCACCGCACCGCAAAAGATCTTTAATTTTGTTTTCTAAACTTGAACTCCATAAACTTCCGCCATCCATTCCCCTTGCCTTAACATTTACTCCTTCTCCTTCAATAAGCATCCCGTTATCAAACAGCAATACACTGCTATTTGAAATCGGTGTTACCTGCATGACCTGATTAAGCCTTTTCACCTTTTTGCCGTTAGAAGTTCTATCGCCTTTATTTGTTATCAAAAATAATACTGCTATAAAAACTGCAATAATAAGAATAAATACTAAAGATGCTTTTTTTCTCATAAAGACCTCCGTTTGCATAAAAGTGTTCTTTTAACATACCATGATTTTTGTAAAACATCCTCTATACGGCATTTCTAATAGGATAAGCCTATTCCATAACGGTGTTTTACTCTTGTACGATGATAATGCTATTATAGCATTTTTATACCCTTTTTCATATTAGCAGTATTAGAGTTTATAAACTTGGATATACTTAATAACAAGTATCTTTCAGCAGTCTTAGTTCTTTAAAATATGCCAAAAAAAGGAGCAGGATTGAATGGCTTTTGACGAGTCAATAGATATTTCAAAACCTTTTTCTTATATAAGCTTTACGGAACGGTTTACCGATGTCATGAATAAAACCTACTACAGCGGCTATACCGATACAGTAATTCTTTGCATCGGCACCGACAGGTCTACGGGTGATTGCCTTGGACCACTGGTAGGACATAAGTTGAGGGATATAAGAATAGAAAATGTTCATGTGTTCGGTTCTTTGGATGAGCCCGTTCATGCCAAAAATTTATGATCTTGTTTGCATAAACTTAAAAATTTTCAAAAGCCTTTTGTTATCGCCATTGATGCCTGCCTCGGAAAAATAGACCGGATAGGTTATATAAATATAAAAGACGGTCCGTTATATCCCGGAGCAGGACTAAATAAAAAACTGCCTTCCATAGGTGACATAAGTATAACGGGCGTTGTAAATGTAGGCGGTTTCATGGAAGTGATGGTACTTCAAAATACTCGGTTAAGTTTGGTGATGAGCATGGCTAATATAATAGCCGGAGGCATAAGGCACAATTTATGGAAGCATAGAATTAATGGTTTTATGCCGCAATCAAGTATCATGGAAAGTTAGAATAACGAACTGTATCTTCTGTTGTTTAATATGTATACTATTTCATCTATATCTTTATTATCAACGTTTATCAACAAAGCTCCGCGGGGGCTTCTTTTGTTTGATGCTGATATAAATTCAATATAAGACCCGCTATATGAAACTCGCGGGAAGCCTTCACCGCTATATAAAATAGCGTCGGCAATTTTATTATCTCCAGTATAAAAAGTCTCATAGCCCCTTTTTTCAAGCTCTTCTTTTATTCTTTCAAGTCCCTTTTCTATTTCTATAACCATAATACCGCCTCCAATGATATTATTTTCTCATCAAGGCGGTATTATACTAAAAAACTGTTTTTAGACATCTGTTTAAAACGATTTCTTCCTCTACGGATAAAGGATAACTGCTTTTGCCGCTTTCAATAGGTTTTGCATAGGTGACACTTTCATCGCGGCCGTAAATTGAAGACAAAATAACTCCGTTATTATAACTATCCAAAAGTGCAATCGAATAGCTTAAGTCGCTTCCAGTGTTTGAAAATGCATTATATCTTATTATGTTGCATTTTTGTATACACCTGTCCGTTCTGTCTTTTAAACTCATAAGATCATCGCTCATAACGTCTAACTTGCTCGCCGTATTATCTATACTGTGCATATAATCATCAATTATTTGCTCTAAGTTGGCATTTTTAGAACCCCGCATAAAGTACTTATATTTCTCTTTTAAACTGCTTAATTGAATCGAAACAATTATATTCCATATTAACAACAGTATAATAGCTGAAGAAAAAAGTGTATACATAATATTGTCTCTAAATAAAGCAATTAACTCATCCATTTATTCTCTCCTCAAAATTTTTCTTTTATTTTCAATCATGATATTTAATATTCCTAATAAAGCTCTTTAGAATTATATTCTCGTTAGTTATGTTTTGATATATGTAAAATAATTAACCATTTTGCTTTTGATAGAAGCTTGCAACCTATTCAAAACAACCAGTTTCACCCCAATGTTTCACGTGAAACATTCTATAAAACCTAATCTGTAATTGGCTTTTCCTTGCAGCGATTTTGGGAGAAAATGTTTTATATTTTGCCGTTTACAGTAGTAATAATATTTTTAAACACTGATTTCTCCGGTTTCAATAACACATGCTTTCCCTCCGACATATATTTCTATCGAATCTTTAAAAAGAGGATATACATATATATTGCTTGGGCTTTCCATAAAATAGCCCTGTTCTATTTTATAAGTCCTTTCTTCCTTAGCTGCCAAGCCTTCATTTATCATGTAATAAATCATAGATGCATTAGATGTACCTGTGGCAGATTCTTCATCTATGCCTACTGCCGGAGCGAAGTTTCTTACAGCAAAGTCTGAATCTTTTTCAATTGTTTCACGTGAAACAATATGTGCACCTATAATATTCTTTTTATTACAGTGATAAATCATTCTTTCCCTTTTAATTTTCATTTCTTTTAAAACTTTCAAGGATGATACA